>DASQJS010000038.1:0-5452 GCA_035630995.1 Steroidobacteraceae bacterium
ATAGCCACACCGCAGTCATTGAAAACGCAGAAGCCCGCAGCTCCGCCGCGCGCCGCGTGATGCAGGCCGGCGATGGGAATGAACGCGCGCCGCGCCTGACCAAGCATGATCTGCTCGGCGGCGAGCAACGTTCCTCCCACAACATCCGCGGCGGCTTCATAGACACCGCGCCAGGCCGGCGTGTCGCCGCCATCGAGGTAACCGTCACCGGTGCGCGAGCGTTCGACGACCAGGTCGAGGTACTGCGGCGTATGAAAGGATTGCAATTCTTCGCGCGTGGCCGCGCGGGTTTCCATGATCTGCACGCGCTTGTCCAGCCCTCGTGCGACCAGCTCGGCGAGAAAGGCGGCGTGACGGTCTGGACCGAAAGGGTGGCCGTCGCCGAAGCCATAGCGCGCCAGGCGTTCGCCGGCAATCAATAAAACAGACGGAGCCGGCACGGTTGACGCTGCAGCGGACAGTTGTATCTCCCCAAGGATCGGCATCACCCAAAACGCGGGCAAACGTAGCACAGGAACGTGGGCGGGGGATGTAGAATTCCGCGCCTTTCCCGCCGCAAACTCAATCGGAAACATGGCCCAATACATCTACACGATGAACCGGGTTGGCAAGGTTGTGCCACCCAAGCGCGTCATCCTGCGCGACATCAGTCTTTCGTTTTTTCCCGGCGCCAAGATCGGCGTACTCGGCCTCAACGGCTCGGGCAAATCCACGCTGCTCAAGATCATGGGTGGCATCGACACCAACTTCGAGGGTGAAGCCCGCGCGCAATCCGGTATCAAGGTCGGTTACCTGCCGCAGGAACCGCAGCTCGACCCCGACAAGGACGTGCGCAGCGTGGTCATGGAAGGTCTCGGCGGAGCGTTCGCACAGGTCGCGCGCTTCAATGAGATCAGCGACAAGTTCGCCGAACCCATGGACGACGAGCAGATGAACAAGCTTCTCGAGGAGCAGTCGAAGCTTCAGGACGCCATCGATGCGGTGGGCGGTTGGGAGCTCGAACGCAAACTCGAGATCGCCGCGGACGCGCTGCGCCTGCCACC
The DNA here is from genome assembly GCA_035630995.1 of Steroidobacteraceae bacterium. Taxonomy (GTDB): domain Bacteria; phylum Pseudomonadota; class Gammaproteobacteria; order Steroidobacterales; family Steroidobacteraceae; genus CADEED01. The sequence continues at coordinate 1,044 of DASQJS010000038.1, forward strand.
GTGGGACGCCATCATCAACAAGCTCTCGGGTGGCGAGAAGCGTCGCGTGGCGTTGTGCCGCCTGTTGCTGTCCGCGCCCGACATGTTGTTGTTGGACGAGCCCACTAACCATCTCGACGCCGAATCCATCGCGTGGCTCGAGAAATATCTGGAAGCCTATCCGTCGACGGTCATCGCGGTGACACACGATCGCTACTTCCTCGACAATGTGGCCGAGTGGATCCTCGAGCTCGACCGCGGCCATGGAATTCCCTACAAGGGCAACTACTCCACGTGGCTCGAGCAAAAGGGCGCGCGACTCGCCGCGGAAGAGCGAACCAACGAAGGGCTGCGCAAGCAGCTGGCGACGGAACTCGAATGGGTGCGCACGAGCCCGAAAGGCCGCCGCGCCAAGAACAAGGCGCGCGTCGCGCGCTACGAGGAACTCTCCTCGCGCGAATTCCAGGAACGCAACGAGACCAATGAAATCTATATTCCGCCGGGCGAGCGCCTAGGCGATGTGGTCATCGAAGCGAAGAATCTTCGCAAGTCGTACGGCGATCGCCTGCTGATCGACGACCTCAACTTCAATCTGCCCGCGGGTGGCATCGTCGGCATCATCGGACCGAACGGCGCCGGCAAGACCACGCTGTTCCGCATGATGTCGGGGCTCGAAAAACCGGACTCCGGCGAGTTGCGCATCGGACCGACGGTCAAGCTCGCCTACGTCGATCAGTCGCGCCAGTCGCTCGACGACAAAAAAACCGTCTGGGAAGAAATCTCCGGTGGTCTCGACATGATCAAGGTCGGCAACTACGAAACGCCGTCGCGAGGTTATGTCGGACGCTTCAACTTCAAGGGCACGGGCCAGCAGCAGATCATCGGTGAGCTCTCGGGCGGTGAACGCAATCGCGTGCACCTGGCCAAGGTGCTCAAGTCCGGCGGTAACGTTCTCATGCTCGACGAACCCACCAATGACCTCGACGTCGAGACGTTGCGTGCCCTGGAAGAGGCCTTGTTAGCCTATCCGGGCTGCGCAGTTGTCATATCGCATGACAGATGGTTCCTCGATCGCATCGCTACGCATATCCTCGCGTTCGAAAGCAACTCCGAGGTGGTATGGTTCGAGGGCAACTTCCAGGACTACATGGAAGACCTCAGGCGGCGCAAGGGCGAAGAAGCCACGCAGCCACATCGGATCAAGTACAAACCACTGACTCGGTAGCAAGCCCGGCCAAACGGGCCGAAGGTAAGCGGACGATGAACGTGTTGATCGACTCGACGGGCGCCATGTATTTCGGCGACGAGCGCGCGACGACTCGCAATTGCCCACATTGCCAGGCGCTGTCGCGCATGAGCCCGACGGCGCTGCCGACGTTCGACGAACTGCTGCTGCAAAAGCCGCGCTCCATCGGCATCGTGATGCGCTGTCACGCCTGCAATGCTCCCGTGTTCCTGCGTTACGCCGTGCGCGCGTACGCCAGCAATCGCGTCGAGCTGTCGCCGCAGGCCTTCGACGTCGAGCGGCCCATCGAGAAGTTCGCGTTCAATTACGTTCCGGAAGGCGTGGAGATTTTTTTCCGCGAGGCACTGATCTGCTATTCGCATAATCAATTCCAGGCGTTCGCATCCATGTGCCGGCGCTCCGCCGGCGCCGCATTCGTCGATCTCGGCAACTCCACCAAGCTGCGGCTGTTCGATTCGCTGTCCGACGTGCGCGAGATGGCGGAGATCGATGAAGAGACCTTCGCGGTGGTCATGCGTGTCATCTTCGCCGGTCACGCCGATCCGCAGCTCGACCTGCCTTTCATCAACACCTACCAGGCAGCGGTGTTGTTAGAGGTGATGAAAGACTTCCTGTATCAGGCCTACGTGCGCAAGGGCCGCCTGCAGCACGCAATGAAGGTGCGCAGGTTTTTCGTCGATGAGCACTCGGCAAGGCGCGCGCGGAGCGAAGACTAGACCGCCGCCGCTGACGCTTCCTCTTCGGCCGCCGGATTCTCGAACGCGAACAGATCGCCCGGCTGGCAATCGAGCACCTCGCAGAGTTTCTCGAGTGTGCTGAAGCGGATGGCCTTCGCCCTGCCCGTCTTCAACACCGAAAGGTTCTGCGCGGTGATGCCGACGAGCTCGGCGAGCTCGTTCAGGCGCATTTTGCGCCGCGCGAGCATCACATCCAGGTTCACGACGAGTGGCACGTGGATGCTCCGTTCAGATCACGAGATCGGCGTCGCGCCGTAGCGCGTCCGCATGTTCTTTCTCGCGCAGGCCGACGTCCATGATCCACGAGACGAGCAGGATGAGCCCGGGCGAAATGAAGTCTTCAAACAACTCCGGCGGCGGCGGGAACAGGAGATCGAGATCGAGCGGGATCGACGGCTCGATAAAACCGTGCGCGACGACGAACGCGGCTGGAATCACGATGTCCATGAGCACTGTCAGCAGGAGCAACAGAAGGCCAACGTGCCGGACGCGGCGTACGTTCTCGGGCGTGTAGATCGCGCCGACGGCCAGATCGCCGAACAGACGATAGAGCTGGTACACGGCGGCGAGCCAGACGCCGGCCAACGCGCTCACGCCGAGACCCGCAAACACCTTCACTTGATACGGGTTGAGCAGGGAATTCAAGATGTCCCAGGCACCACCGTTGCCCTTGATCGGTCCGGGGATCTTGGTGGGCACGGAGATGACCAGCATGAACACGATCCCGACCAGGCCGAATCCGAAGATCGCCGCGCACACGACGCGGGCGATGCGGCCGAACTGCCGTACCTTGCGAATCTTCGATTGAACCTCGTCCTCGCGGGGGAGTGCTGAAGCTGAAGCGTTCACCGGGGTTACTCCGTTTGTGGTGCGCGTGTCGCGGATCGGTGGCGGATCCTAGCCTCAGCAAATCTCGCTTTGCAAGCATTTTTTATCGTTTATCGATGTGCATCGACCGTTTAACGATACCTGCCGGCGAAACTTAGCCCACCCAGCGGCGCGCATTGCCGAACATGCGGTACCAGCCGCTGTACTCACCCGCTCCATCCGGCCGCCACGAATTCTGGGCATAGCGGAACGAGCGCTCGGGGTGCGGCATGGTCAGCGTCACGCGACCATCTTCGTTGGTGATGGCGGCGATGCCGAACGGCGAACCGTTGGGGTTCGCCGGGTAGTTAGTGGCCACCTTGCGGTTGCCTTCGATGTAACGCGCGGATACCAGGCTGCTGGCCGTGAAGGCCCTGGCCGCGTCGTCGCTCGCGAACTCCGCCCGGCCCTCACCGTGCGCCACGGCAATCGGCAGCATTGATCCGTCCATGCCGGCGAGGAAGATCGATGGCGACGGCTGCAGCTCCACCAGCGAGAAGCGCCCTTCGAATTGCTCGCCGCGGTTGCGCACGAAGCGCGGCCAGCTCTGCGCGCCCGGGATGATCTCCTTGAGCGCGGCGAACATCTGGCAGCCATTGCAGACGCCTAGCGTGAATGTGTCGGAACGATCGAGGAAGCGCTGGAACTGCTCCCGCGCGCCGGCGTGATAGAGGATGGACTTGGCCCAGCCCTCGCCGGCACCTAACACGTCGCCGTAGGAAAACCCGCCGCAGGCCACGAGCCCGCGGAAGGAATCGAGCTTGACGCGCCCCGAGAGCACGTCGCTCATGTGCACGTCGTGCGGCTCGAAGCCAACGCGGTCAAATACGGCCGCCATTTCGATCTGGCTGTTGACGCCCTGCTCGCGCAGCACGGCAACCTTCGGGCGCGAGGTGGCGATGAACGGCACGGACACGTCGTCGTTCGGATCGAACGTGAGTGCAACGTTGAGACCGGGCGCACCGGTGTCGCAGGCGGCGGCGAATTCCTCGTGCGCGCAGGAAGGCTCGTCGCGACGCTCGCGCATGCGCCAGGAGGTTTCAGACCAGGCGCGCCGCAGGTCTTCCCACGATTCATCGATGCGGGAGGCGCCCGACTGCACGACCACGCGCATGTCGCGCGTGGGTGCACCGATCGCGTGCGTCCACTCGCCCAGGCCGTGCCGCACGAAAACCGAGTGCACCGCGGCAGCATGCTCGGCCTTCACCTGCAACACCACGCCAAGTTCTTCGGAGAACAGCGCGCCGGCAGCGCCCGTGGCGCCGCCCCCATCCGCGGACGAGGGTAGTTTGATGTCGAGTCCGCAGTGGCCGGCAAACGCCATTTCCACGAGCGTCGCAAATACGCCGCCGTCGGAGCGGTCGTGATAGGCCAGCACCAGGTTCTGGGCGCGAAGGTCCGTCAACACGGCGGCCAGTTGCGTGAGCAGCACCGGCGAAGCGAGGTCCGCGGGTTCGCTGCCGAGTTCGCCGAACACCTGCGCGAGCGCCGAAGCGCCAAGACGGTTCGCGCCCTTGCCGAGGTCGACGAGCAGCAACACCGTCGCACCGAGATCGGTGCGCAGCTGCGGCGTCCAGGTC
>DASQJS010000039.1:0-3616 GCA_035630995.1 Steroidobacteraceae bacterium
GCCATGATGAAACCGCCGCTGGTGTTCGCGCAGGCCGTGCCTGCCTCGCCGTCGTGCTCGGCGCCGAAATTGTGGCCGAGTTCGTGCGCCATGATGAGCGCGGAGATCGTGGTGCCGTAGGAGCGCGAGCTGACCGAGACACCACGTTCGACGTCGCACACCGTGCGAACGTAGGCGATGCCCGCCGTGGTGCCGTCGAGATCCTTGCCCGTCATCAGGTGCGCGAGGCCGCGCGCGCGTACTTCCGGCGTGACCTGGCGATACGCGCCCAGCTGCTCGAGCAGCGTGGAGCCCTTGGTCGCGGTGAAGGGATCCGCGCCCACCTGCATCAGCCGCACGTCGGTCGCCAGGATCAGCAGGCCCACCTGCTCGCTGAAAATGCCTTCGACGATGTTGAGGCGCGCCAGCATGGCGGCGGTGGGGTCATTGGATTCCGCGGCCTGGAACGCCGTATCACCGATCAGCGAGACCTCGATTTGCCGCGTGATCTGCGGGGTGTACACGCCCGCTTCGATCTCTTGCATCACGGCCACGTACTGGTCGAGGCCGTTCGTGGCCTTTGAAGTTTTTTCAGCGTCGGAAAGTGCGCAGAAATCGCGCGGCAGTACATCGAGGGAATCCGAGAGCCGGTACACCACCGTCTGGCCTGGCGCGGCGTCCAGCGGCGTCGTCAGGAAAGGCGCGATTCGGTCGTAGCGCGTGACGGTGTAGAGGTCGTGACCATCCCAGATCGCGCCTTCCACGCCCGCGGGGGATTCGGTGAGCCGTACCCAGGATCCGGGCGCGCCGTCGAGCGAGCCGCGCAGCAGCTTGTAGGACTGGAGTTGCGCCTTCCGCTGTGCGGAAAGCTTGTCGAGCACGCGGCCGTTGTCGATGAGCGAAAGCGAAAAGCGGCGGCCGTAGGCCTCGAATTGCGCGCTGCTGGATTTCAGTGCCAGGACCACGGGCTCGGCGTACTGGATGACCGGCGATGGCGCGGCAGCGGCGGCCGCGGCTACGCCCGCGAAACCCCACGCCAGAAACCACATCGCAAGCCGGCTACCGATCCATCGCACCCAGACGTCCCCTGCTAGTCGTTGTTCTTCTCCGATGAGCTGTAAGGCTACAGAACTGCCCTCATCGGAGCTGGGACTCTAGACGCTGAGTTGGCGTAGGCGGGGACGCGTACCTGGGTGACTTCGCGATTAAGTGACGCGGGCCTCAGGAACATAATGTGCGGGCATAACGTCTCTCCCGAATCGCGACTCCGATGGCCGCAGTGGAGGGATACAACGGAATGCGTGCCGATTCACTGGCGATGCTGGTCAGCGCGGACGGCGCGCGAACCATCTATTCAACCAGCGGCTACGTTGTTCTGGTCAGCATTGCCGGCAGTCCCGCAAGTGCAGCGCTGATGAATGTCGATGCGCCGCTGATACTCATGAGCCTCGGTACGAGCAGCAACGCGTTCCGCGGTCTTGCCGTCGTCGCGAGATGAGCACGCTCTGACGTCAACGCAGGGCTACACCCACCACCACGGTGATCCACATCGCCAGCAGGCACACCCAGCTCGCGAAGTACGCGCGCATGCGATACCGGACCCGGTTCCCGCCGAGGTGGATATAGGCATGCAGATATCGCAACGCGACATACGCCCAGGCCAGGACCACGACCAGCGTGCCAGTGACACCGGTAACCATGGCCGCCAGGCAGCCCACATAGAAGAGAGTTGGAGCCTCGAACAGGTTGGCGAAGTGCCTCTGGGGCTTCACCGTAAATTCCGGCTCCACTACGGAACCCTGGAACGTCCTGAAGTAACTCACCGGGGCTAGGCCCTCGCGAACCATACGGACCCGGGATCGGAACAACGCGACGAGGACGCCAAAGGTGAGCAGCACCAGCGCCAACATCGGGTAAACGAGACTGAGTTCAGACATGGGGACTCCTGCGGTACGCGAGGGATGCATGTAACCAAACAGACAGGGGAAAGTCATGAATCGAGTATTAAAGACGGGACTGGCCGCGCTCGCGCTGGCGACGGTGGCCGGTAGTTTGATGGCGCACGACGACGACGACCGGGGCAGGGATGGCAGGTTCGTGGTGCGCACGAACCTGGAGGGCTTTCAGGAAGTACCGGCGGTCTCGACCGTCGCCTCGGGTCGCTTCCGCGCGGTCATCGACACGAAGGCCAATACGATCACCTGGAAGCTCAACTACGAGGGCCTGGAGGGCGCCGTTCAGCAGGCCCATGTGCACTTCGGCCAGCTGAGCGTGAATGGCGGCGTCAGCTTCTTCCTCTGCACTAACCTGGGGAATGGCCCCGCGGGGACGCTGACCTGCCCTGAAGGCCCGGCCGAGCTCACGGGGGTGATCACCCCGGAACTGGTGGTCGGTCCTGCTGGTACCGGTATCGAAGCCGGCGCCATGGCGGAAATCATCGCGGCTATCAAGAACGGCACGGCCTACGCGAACGTCCACTCGTCGAAGTGGACCCTCGGCGAAATCCGCGGCCAGCTGCGTTAAACAAGGCGATTTGGCCACCGGCCCGTGCCCCGGAAGGGGGCGGGCCGGGGCCTTCCCTACATTTTTGACCAGACGATGTGGCCTCCGCCTAAGGTTTCATGTACCGTCGCCGGCGGCTTGCAATTCTTCGTCGATACGGCGCCTCTGCGCGCCGCAACCCCAAAGCATTAGCGAACCAGCAGACAGGGCTTGGCCTGTCATCTGTTCAATATTCTTGTGAGTGATTCTGTGACGAAACTTTACGTTGGTAATCTTCCTTTCTCCGCCACCGAAGATCAGGTGCGCGCCCTCTTCGCAACCCACGGCACCGTCGACAAGGTGTCGCTCGTGAACGATCGCGAGACCGGCCGCCCGCGCGGCTTCGGTTTCGTCGAAATGCCGAATGCCGATGCCACCCGCGCCATGCAGGCGCTCGATGGCAAAGACTTCGGTGGTCGTCCGCTGAAGGTCAATGAAGCCCAGGAGCGCGAGCGCGGCGCCCCGCGCGGCAACTTCGGTGGTGGCGGTGGTGGCGGCGGTGGCCGCGGCCGCTTCTAAACCACGAAGCAATTGAGATTGAGCGGCGCCCTGGTGGCGCCGCTTTTTTTTGGGTGTCGGAAGGTGCCGGGTGGGGAAAGTGGGGAGTGCGGCACTCCCCACTTTCCCCACCCGGCACCGACCTACTCCGCAAGGAGCGCCTGCGCGATCCCAACTACCGCCTCCGGCGAGGCATCGTAGATCTCGGCGCGCAGCCTGCCCTGCTTGTCGAGAGCGAAGAGCCGGCTCGAGTGCTGCACGGCGTATTCGCCATCCTTGGGCGGATCCTTGAAGAAAGGCGCCGAGAATTGCAGCGCGAGATTGCGCACCTGTTCCGCCGGCGCAGTGAGACCCACGAATTCCGCGGGGAAGCGCTTCAGGTACTCCTTCATCACGGCCGGTGTATCGCGCTCGCCATCCACCGTGATGAAGGCGATGCGTAACCCCGCGAGCTCCTTGGCGCGCGACGACTTGATGAGCGCGAGCTGCTGAATCATGGTCGGGCAGATATCCGGGCAATGGGTGAACCCGAAAAACACCAGCACCGGCGCACCGGCCAGGTCGCTGATGCGCATCGCCGATCCGTGCTGATCCGTCA
>DASQJS010000040.1:0-2905 GCA_035630995.1 Steroidobacteraceae bacterium
AAAAAAGTACCAGAACAGAAGTAGATAGATGGGAAAGCCAACAGGATTTATCGAGTACTTGCGCGAGCTGCCGGTGGATCGCACGCCGATCGAACGCGTGCGCGACTGGAACGAGTTCCACCACCACATGGACGAGAAGCGCCTGCGCCAGCAGGGCGCGCGTTGCATGGACTGCGGTGTGCCGTTCTGTCACACGGGCAAGCTGATCTCCGGCATGGCCTCGGGCTGCCCGGTGAACAATCTCATCCCGGAGTGGAACGACCTGGTGTTTCGCGGCCTGTGGCGCGAGGCGCTCGACCGCCTGCATCGCACCAACAACTTTCCGGAGTTCACCGGCCGCGTGTGCCCGGCGCCGTGTGAAGGCTCGTGCGTGTTGGGCATCAACGCGCCGCCGGTGACCATCAAGAACATCGAGAACGCCATCGTCGACAAGGGCTTCGACGAAGGCTGGATCGTCGCCGAACCACCGACGACGCGAACCGGCAAGAAGGTTGCCGTCATCGGCTCGGGTCCCGCGGGACTCGCCGCCGCCGCGCAGCTCAACAAGGCCGGTCACTCCGTGACCGTGCTCGAGCGCGCTGATCGTCCCGGTGGCCTTCTGACCTACGGCATTCCGAACATGAAACTCGACAAGCGCGAAGTGGTCGCGCGCCGCATATCGCTGCTCGAGAAGGAGGGCATCAAGTTCGTTTGCAATGCGACGGTGGGCGAAAACGTCGAAGCCGAACTACTGGTCAAGGATTTCGACGCGACCGTGATCTGCACCGGCGCCACTCTGCCGCGCGACCTGCCGGTCGAAGGCCGCAATCTGAAGGGCGTGCACTTCGCCATGGACTTCCTCACCGTGAGCACGCAGGCCGTGCTCAGGGATGCGCCGGACGCGACGCCCATCTCGGCGAAGGGCCTGGACGTGGTCGTGTTAGGCGGTGGCGACACCGGCACCGACTGCGTCGGCACCTCGATGCGCCATGGCTGCAAGAGCCTCACGCAGCTCGAGATCATGGCGATGCCGCCCATGGATCGCGCCGCGGACAATCCGTGGCCCGAATGGCCCAAGGTCTACAAGATGGACTATGGCCAGGAAGAGGCTGCGGCGAAGTTCGGAGCCGATCCACGCGTCTACCTGACCACCGTCAAGAAGTTCAAGGATGACGGCGCCGGCAATCTCGCCGCAGTCGTCACCGTCAACATCAAATGGGAAAAGAACGACAAGGGTCAGTTCATTCCCGTCGAGCAGCCCGGCAGCGAGAAAGAGCATCCGGCGCAGCTCGTGTTGTTAGCCATGGGTTTCCTCGGCCCAGAGCAGTCGCTGCTCAAGGACCTGAAGGTGGAAACCGATGCGCGCAGCAATGTGAAAGCGGAGTACGGCAAGTACGGCACCAGCGTGCCGGGTGTGTTCGCGGCGGGCGATGCGCGCCGTGGCCAGAGCCTGGTCGTGTGGGCCATCAATGAAGGCCGTGGCGCCGCGCGCGAGTGCGACCGCTGGCTCATGGGCGCGACCGAACTCCCGTAAATGGGGACCTGGATGGGTGGGGACAGGCTTGAGTCTTGCCCCCACACGTTAATTCGTTCGAGTGGCTTCCATGGCCGCGAGCTTCTGCTCGATCGCCGCGCCGAAGTGCGCCTGCGGGTTCGAGGGCGTCATTCCTTCTCCGCTCTCACGCTCGAGGATCGCGGCGCGCGCGGTGTCGAACGCGGCGCGCAGGTTGGCCGCCTTCGGCAGCGCATCGCGATAAAACGCTTCGCCAAAGTACGTGAGGTCATTGTCATCGGAGCAGCCGAATGACGTCCGGTCCGCGGCCGCCGCGGTCAGGATGATCGTGTTGTCGTCGCGCAGCGGCTCGACGAAGGTTCCCGCATAACACGCGGACACGACGATCACCCGCCAGCGAATGCCCGACTCGCGCAACATGTCGGCGAGGTCGGTCGCGCCAAGATCGCGCCAATACCCAAGCTCACTGCTGACTGAGACCGTGCCGCCCTCGGAGCCGTGCGATGACAGCGCGAGAAAGAGCACGTCTTCGTCCAGGTTCATTTGCTGGCTCAGCGCGTTCAGCGCGTGACGCAGCGACGGCGCGCTGGCCAACGGATATTTCAGAGCATCGCGATGATCGTTGACGAGCAGCACCGATCGTTGCGCGCTCCCGTAGCGCTCGCCGACGCGCTTCGCGGCCAGGCCGATCTCCTCGGCGAAAACCTTCTGGCCGCCGTAGCCCGCGAAACCCAGAAAGAAAACATTCGGCTGCCCCGCTTCGCGCGGCGCCAAAGACGCAATGTCGGCGTTGATCCTCGCCGACTGCTCGAACACGATCTGTTCATTCTTGCGCCGAGTCTGGGCCGCCTTTTCGGCGTCCGGCTCTCGCTCGATCCAGAAACCCGGCGTGTAATACACCTGGCTCGATAGATAGACCAGGGTTACCACGCCAATGAGCGACGAAGTGACCGCCATCCACTGCCGCTTGCCGGTCAGCGACCGGAGTCCCGCGCCGAAGAATCTCTCAGCCCAGCCAGTCACTAAGATCGCAATGGCGAAGATGGCCAACTGCGGCAACCACTCGGCGATCCAGAACATGACGATGAAAATCGGCAGAAAGCCCAACACGAGCAGCAGGCCCTGGCGCAACTCGATGCGCGGTCGGCTGGCGCGCGACATCAACCAGGCAACGGCCAGCACCGCGAGCACCATTGCTGCGTTCTCGGTGACCCCATAGATGAACAGCTCGACCTCGCCCCCGTAGCGGAGCCGGTCGAGACCGATCCACAGCACCAGTGAAAAAACGCCGAGCAGAATCAGCGTGACATCGCGACCGAACAGCCGGGCGCCGTCGACGAGCCCCCAGGTTTGCAGGCGAAGCAGCGCAAGCACCTCTTGCGCCACGGAAGGTGGCCGGGCGGGGGAGGCCTC
>DASQJS010000041.1:0-7070 GCA_035630995.1 Steroidobacteraceae bacterium
TGTCGATGATGATGATCTGCAGGATGATGGCGCCGAAGCTGGCCTTCACGCTCTTTGAAGCATGGCCTTCCTCACCTTCGGTGAGCTGATGAATTTCCATCGTGGACTTCCACACCAGAAACACACCGCCGGCGATGAGGATGAGATCGCGCCCGGAGATGTCCGTGCCGGTGACGGTGAACAGCGGCGCGGTGAGGCCCACGATCCAGGACAGCACCATCAGCAGGCCGATGCGCATGAACATGGCGAGGAACAGGCCGATGCGGCGCGCCTTTTCGCGCTGCACGCGTTCGAGCTTGTCGACCAGGATGGAGATGAAAATGATGTTGTCGATGCCGAGCACCAGCTCGAGCGCCGTCAACGTGAAAAATGCGATCCATACCTGCGGATCGGACAGGAGGGCAACGATAGCTTCCATGAGTGCCGCCATATTAGCCGAGGACCGCGGACGCGGTACCCTTCGTAACCATGATCAAAGTCATCAAGAATCTCATTGCCTCATTCCTGTTCCTGGCGCTTTCCGCGCAAGCCGGAGCGCGGCTGGCGTCTGGCGAAGTTCATGTCTGGCAGGTCCAGGAAATCACCTTCGCGGCGGCACGCGACTATTCGAATCCCTATGCGGACGTCGAACTCTGGGTGGAGCTGGAAGGCCCGGATTTTTTTCGCCGGCGGATATACGGCTTCTGGGACGGCGGCCGCACCTACAAGGTTCGCCTGGTTGCCACACATCCGGGTGAATGGACCTGGCGGGCGGGCTCGAGTCGCGACGATCCCGGGCTCGCGGGCGCTGGAAAATTCCGCGCGGTCGCCTGGAGTGAGGCCGAGCTCGCGGAAAATCCGAATCGACGCGGCTTCGTGCGCAACAGTGAAAACGGGCATGCGCTGCGTTACGCCGACGGCTCGCCGTTCTTTCTCACGGGCGACACCTGGCTCGCCGCCTCGACGTGGAGGTTGCCGTTCAAAGGCACGCGTGCTGCCGCGGACTACGTGCCTGCCGAAGGCATCAGCTTCGAGGAGGCGGTGGCCTGGCGTAAACGCCAGGGCTACAACTCCATCTCATTCATCTCCGCGTTTCCGAACTGGGCGGCTGACGAACACGGCGCGACCTTTGCCAACAAGGACGGCGTCTATTTGCGTAATGCCTGGGAGAAATTTGGCCACTGGGCGCCGAACGCGAAGATCTCCACGGCCGACGGCGCCACCACCACCGCCAAGGACATGCACGACGAAGCGGGCAACCGGCCTTTCGAAGTGTTCGCCGACCGTGAAGGGCTCGCGAACTTCGATGCGCTGAATCCGAAATATTTCGCCAGCCTCGATCGCAAGATGCAGCACCTGTCCGATCAGGGGTTCGTTCCGTTTCTCGAGACCATACGGCGCGACAACGCGCCTTCCTGGAAGCGCTACTTCGATTTCAACGTGTCGTATGCGCGCTTCGTGCAATACCTGGTCGCACGTTATGGCGCGTACAACCTCGTGTTCAGCGGAATTCATCTCGACTGGATTCCAAAGGATTTCAGTCTGACGGCGGACGAGTTCAACGACGCGCTCACCTGGCACTACCGCAAGTACGGGCCGCTGCCTTTCGGGCAGCCATACACCGCGTTGATCGACCGTTCGACGCTCAAGGCTTTCGGAACCGGCGCGCGGGCACCGTGGCTCACGATGCACACCGTGGGAAACAATCCGCGCAACCACGCTATCTACGAGTCCATCGAAGAACTGTTCGGGCTCACCCCGGGCATGCCGGCAGCCAATCTCGAGCCTTACTACACGGGGTGGAACCACTCCATCAATCGACCCGGCGGCGAGATCCCGGACGAGAACTCCGCGCGCGACAACTATTTCGCGCGCGCGATGATGTACGGCTCCGTGCTGTCTGGCGCGCTTGCCGGACACGTGCATGGAACCGCGGCCTACGATGTCACGAGTACCGGCGAGCCGGCTGGCTGGCGGCCACACATCTGGACCGCGCTGCGCTACGAATCCGGCGCACAGATGCAGCATTTGCGAGCGTTCGTGCTCTCGCAAGGGAGTCTGTACCAGCGGTTGGAGGTGGCTTCCCGCGATCTCGATCCGCGCAGCATCCCCGGCGCGGCAGCCGATGGACTCGACGGATGGTCGTTCCTCATGCGTACGCCGGCGAAAGATTTCGCACTGGCGTACTTCGAGAACAAGGCCATGCGCGCGCGCATGAAAGGTTTCACCCCTGCCGCCAAGTATCAATGGACCTGGTTCGATCCGCGCACCGGCCAATGGGGGCGGGCGGTCAGCGTGAAAGCCGACGCGTCGGGCGTCATCTCGACGCCACCATTCGCAGCCGGCGGCAACCAGGCCACGAACGATGTGGCCGCGAAGATTGTCAGGGTTGTCAGGAGACCTTGAGCCGGAACTCCGCATCTCCGTAGTGCACGTAGTCCGCCCAGTCCGGCGACCGGAGAACGTGCACCGCGCGGCGCGCCTTGACCAGCGCCGCGCCGACGCTCCCGCGCATCAGCTCGCGGTAGAACACCGTCGCGAAAGCCGTCGCGGATGCGTCTTCGACAGGCCAGTGTGTGCCGACGTAGTGCGCGAGACCGGCGCGCAGCAAGGTTTCGGCGAGGCTCAGGTTCCTGGCAATGCCCTGGCCCCTTTGTGTGGCACTGCGCTTGGGCGTCGCATTGCGCCGCAGGCGCGCGGATTCACACGCGTTGAACACCACGAGGGGCGGCAACCTTCCGAGGGCGGACAAATGCGCGCCGGTGAGCACGCCGTCAGCGAGCGCAAGACCGCCGTCGCCTGGAAGCACTTCATCGAAGGAAGCGTGACCGGCGTAGTGAATGACGTCGTATCGGCCGGATTCGAACTCCGCGGTCACGCGCGCGAGCGTCGCGGCGTTGCCGGCGACTTCGGTGAGGCGCACCGTCTTGCCGCGCCCGAGGAGGTGCGCAATGCGTTCGCGCTCGCTCTCGGCGCCGGGGAGATCACCGGTCGGATTCGCGATCAGCAGCACACCGAGTTCGCGCTGCTCGCGCCGCCCGGTGTCGAATCGTGCCGGCACCAGGTCGGCGGTTGCGTAACGCCGCGACAGTCCGCCGTCGAGCGCCGGGACCCATCCGCGAATGTTGAGTGCTTCCCAGGGAATGCGGCTGCTCGCGGCATCGTGTACCACCGACAGCGCCTGGCCGCGCGCGGCATACAGCGCGCTCGCCAGCGACGGATGCAGCGTGAGGGCTCCGAGCTTCCCGCCGAGTGACTTCACGCGCGCGGGAGTCAGGGCCTCGCCCTGGAATTCCCGGACCAGCCGGTCAAGCGCCTGCGCGGCAAACTCCTGGCTCTGCGAGAAAATCGCGGCAGAGCTGCCGCCGGTGAGCAGCGAGGCGCGCCACGTCTCGCGTTTGCCCCGCCGTGACTCCGCCGCGACGATGACATGAGCCGTACCCGGTACGCGTCGCACGCCAGTCGCGGCGGACTTTTGCGACGGCGCGAGCGGGCGCAATCGCAACATGCCGGCGGGACGTGACTTCACGAAGTCCCGGAGCCTGGCATGCACTGTCTGGGCGTCCGCACGCGTCAGCACGTGGAGATCCACTCGCGAGATGCCAGCCTCGCCCGCGGCGCGTGCGCGCAACAGTCCCCGGAGCTGAGCGGCGAATGAATCAGCGGGTTCGATGCCCGCGGCGGCACCCCAGGCAACGGTGGCGATCGACCGGTATTGCGGCGCCTCGGCGAACCGCGCGAGGTTTTCCGCCGCGTGTTCGATGACGTCGAGGCTCAGGCGGTCGAATCGTCCGAGGCCAACCAGCAGAAACGACGTGCGTGGCCCGCGGGTCTTTTTCACCAGGCTGCGCGGTATCGGCGTGACGTGACCGGCATCGCCACTAACTACACGGTGCTGGAGCCAGTCACCGATGATCCCGCCAAGGCGCTGATCGATGTCCGCCGCGGCGCCGCTTGCCGGTACGCCGCGCAACACCGCGACGGCCGTGGCCGCGGCGCGGGCTTTGGCCACGTCGCCAACCCGCACATTGATGGAGAGCGGTTGAATCTTGCCGGCACGCTGCGGGCGTTGATGTACGCGTCCGCGCGGCGCTTCGTTGAGTGTGTCCAGGAACAGCCGCCGCTGTTCCGGCGTCATGTGCGGCCAGTCGATCTTCCCCTGATATTGCGCGCGCAGTTCGGTGTCGCGTACCCGGGTCAGTGAACCGCGCTTCACCGGCGGTGCGGCAGCGAAACGTTGCGTGGCACCGGTTTCGAGCAGGTCGATGGTGCCGTCGATGACGCGGTCGGACAGGGTCATGTCGCTGTGCCCGCATTCCACGTAGCTGTGGCGCGCGCCGGCGAGCCGCGCGAGCTCGATGGGTACGGTGCCGTCGCCCTGCAGGCTGTATTCGTACTCGAAATCACCATCGCGCAGTGCGACGCCGGTGGCGGTGGTGCGGTTGCAGCCCACCACCATGTTGAATCGCGCGTCGGCGGGCGCCATGCGCTGCTCGAGGCCGGACGCCGAGCGAAGCAGGGCTGCGTCGGGACCCGGACCCTTCGCCGGCCATACCGCCGCGTCGAACAGGTCGAGATCGCTCACGCTCTTGTTCGCCGGCAGCAACTCGTGCAATCCGGGGAAACTCGCGAACACATTGCGTGCCAGGTATTCCGCGTCATGCCGCAGGTCGAGCATTGCGATCTTGCGCACCACCGAGTAGGTGCCGCGCAGCGCCTGGACCGCGGCGAGCGACCCGGAGTTGGGAGTGCCGAGCATGATGAGTTGCGAGACGCGCGACCCAGCGGCATGCGTGAGTGCCGCGCGCGCCACCAGGCCACCCATGCTGTGTCCAATGAGCGCCACCTCGTCTCGGCCGTCGGCCGCGATGCGTGCCGCGAGCTCGGTGCCGAGAGTCGCAATGTCGCGCCGCCAGTCATAGTCGAGCAGCACCGCGTCGAAACCGGCCTTGCGCAGCGACAGCGTGAACTTGAGATAGCTGTAGTTCATCGCGCCGAGCGCCACGATGCGCGACGCGTCGTTCAGTCGCAGCTCCGTCAAACGGCCGAAGGCGATATCGATGGGATCCAGCCAAAGAATGTCATTGGGTCGCTTGCCGCCGCGAATGAACCCGAGCTGCGAACCCATGATGCCCGGCAGAACATAGACGCGGCGCCGCGGTGTGGCGCGCGTCTTGCGTTTGCGCGTGGTGGCCCGCGCGAGCGAAGCGAGCTCCGCGTGCAGCTCCGCCCCGAAGTATTCGACCAGCCCCTCGTTCGGAGTACCCGACGCCAGCAGTGCCACGAGCGTCGCCTCGTCGAGCGCCAGCCGGTCGTAGGGCGTGATGTGCTCGGCAGGTGTGCCGGGATTGCTCGTGTGGGAATGGCTCATGCGGCCACGCCCAGTTTCCCGTCTATCCAGTCGATGACCGGCCGCCACAGCGTGTCGCGGTGACGCGAGGCGAAGAAGCCTTCGTGCCCGATGCGCTTCGAGCCCGCCTCGGCAGGCGTGAACCAGCGTGATTCACGCTGTACGTTCGGGAAGAACTTGTTGAGTTCACCGACAGTGCGCCGCGTGGCGATCGGGTCATCGGTGAACCCCACGGAGAGCAGGGGCGCCCGGATGTCGGTGAAATAGTTATCGGCGAGATAGGTGGCGAGGTCGGGGCCGAAGTGCTCCGGCCGCAGGCACCATCGCCGCCACTCTTCATATACACCGCGCGGCAACGGCAGGCCCGCCCAACCACCGCCGGTCGGGATGTATCCCATGAGCGCGAGCATCATCGGACCATGCACGCGCCAGAACCACCAGGCGAGGTAGCGGAACGGCGCATGTTCCCAGCGCCAGTAACCGGTCGACGTGGCGATCTGCACGTGCGCACACGCGAGCGCATGATTGCGCAGCAAACCGAGAAACTGGCCACCGACACTGTGCCCGAAAGTCACCACCGGCTGACCCTGGGCGCGTTCCGCGCCGGCGTCCAGCGCCGCGCGCATGTCGAGCAGGCCCCAGTCGCTCATGCGCGCCTTCTCCATGGCGGTTTTGTCGCGCGCGGAAAATCCCATACCGCGATAGTCGTACAGCAACACGTCGTAGCCACGTTCGGAGGCGTAGTGCGCCAACTTGAAATAGAACAACTGCGGAAAGCCCGTGGCACCGTTCATCACGATGACGCCGCGTCGTTGCGAGGCGGTGAACCAATGCGCGGCAAGCCCGCGCCCATCCGGTGCACGCAGATCGAACGGCTGGGGAATCACAGCGCGTGCGCCTCGATGTGCTTCGCGAGCGCGAGAATGACGGCGCGACGTGCGCTCGATTTGCGCCAGATTGCGCCGATGGTGCGGGTCGGCACCGGTTTGGCGAACGGTTTGATGGTGACTCCGCGCGCCGCGCCATAGGCGCCACGGCCGGCGAGTTCCGGCAGCAACGTGATTCCGACACCCGCGGCCACCATCTGGCGAAGCGTCTCGAGGCTCGTGGCGCGGAAATCCTGTTTCTCGTGCACGCCGGTGCTCGAACAGATTTCGAGCGCCTGGTCGCGCAGGCAGTGGCCGTCTTCGAGGAGCAGCAGTGTTTCGTCGTGCAGGTCGGCCACCTTGATGTTCGAGCGCCCGGCCAGCCGGTGGTTCGCCGGCATGGCGACGGTGAACGGCTCTTTGTACAGCTCGTAGGAATCGAGGCCATCCATGGGCACCGGGAGTGCCAGGATTCCGACATCGATTTCTCCCGAATGCAGTTTCTCGAGCATCACGTCCGTCTGATACTCGTAGAGCATGAGCTCGAGCCGCGGCAGCTGCTTGCGCAGCTTGCCGGCGACGTTCGGAAGTAGATAGGGGCCGATGGTGGGCAGCAGCGCCAGCTTGAGCCGCCCGGACAGCGGGTCGGTGTGGCCCTTGGCGAGCTCGATGATCTCCTCGCTGGCCTCGACGATGCGGCGCGCGCGCTCGACGATCTCCTCGCCGGCCACGGTGAGCGACACGCGCTTCGGTGCGCGCTCGATGAGCTGCACGCCCAGGTATTCCTCGAGCTTCTTGAGCTGGGCCGAGAGCGTGGGCTGGCTAACGAAGCTGCGTTCCGCCGCGCGCCCGAAGTGACGGGTATCCGCCACGGC
>DASQJS010000042.1:0-4132 GCA_035630995.1 Steroidobacteraceae bacterium
TCGGACGCCGAACCGCTGCGATTTGCGCACAACGAGCGCCTGCGTATCGCTCTCGTGAACGACACCATGATGACGCATCCCATCCACCTGCATGGCATGTGGAGCGAGATCACGGACGCCAGTGGCAAGTTCGTGGCCCGCAAGCACACGGTGACGGTGCAGCCAGGGCAGCGGCTCACCTGCGAAGTCACGGCCGACGCGCTGGGTAGTTGGGCGTATCACTGCCACCTGCTCTATCACATGGAAGCGGGCATGTTCCGCGAAGTGGTGGTGGCATGAGACGTGCCTGCGCAGTTTTCGCGATGGTCGCGCTTGTGGCGCAGGCGTTCGGCGAAGAGCCGGGCCAGAGCGAACGCGAACACGTCCCACCCGACCCGCCGCAAACTCGCGTGCACGCCATGCCCTATCACGAAATGGCCGCCATGATGGGCATGGACGATCGCAAGCGGTTCGGCAAGGTCATGATCGACCGAGTCGAATGGCGGGACGGCGACTCCTTTTCATGGGATGCCACGGCCTGGTACGGCGGGGATTTCCACAAGCTTTGGGTCGAGACCGAGGGCGAGCATACGGACGGCACGACGCGCGATGCGCGCATCGAGGTGCTCTGGGACCGCATTGCCACCGCATGGTGGAGCACTCGCCTGGGAATGCGCTGGGATGTGGGTGATGGCCCAACGCAGAGCTGGGTGGCGTTCGGCGTCGCCGGACTCGCGCCGGGATTCGTCGAGCTCGAAGCCATGGCCTACGTGGGTGATGGCGGGCGCACTGCGCTACGTCTATCTACCGAATACGACCTGCTGCTGACGCAGCGGCTGGTGCTGCAGCCTGCGCTGGAGTTGAACGCCTACGGCGAGGACGATCCCGGGCGGCTGATCGGCGCGGGCTTGTCGGACCTGGAATTGGGGTTGCGATTGCGCTACGAATTCCGTCGCGAAGTCGCACCGTATGTGGGCGTGAACTGGTTGAAGCGTTTTGGTGACAGCGCAAACTTCGCAGAGGCCGCCGGGGAAGAATCCGACGAATTCGCGGTGGTTGCCGGAATTCGTCTCTGGTTCTGAAAGGGAAACGAGGGCGGGGCTGCTCGCTGGAGCCCATCTGTCAAACCTCCAACCCCGTTTACTTCACCTTCGCGCGGTTGGCGTGAATCATCGCCGCGGTTTTTGGCGATGCGGGAGTCGCGAGAATTTCCGCGGTGCTCACGCGCACCTCCACCGCCGGCGTCACCGCCTGCGGGGTGACGACGAGTGCCGGCGCTGTGGCAACGGCGGCAGCGCCGGCCGGACTGAACGATGACGCAGCAGGCGGCACCACCACCGCATCGCCACGCAACTGCATGCGGCCGAGGGTTTCGCGCGTGCGCGCATCGAGATCGCCGGTGGCCTCGATGCCATTCTGCCTCTGGAACACACGCACGCGATCCTTGAACTCGGGCGTGGGTTGTTCGCTGCCACCCGCCCCTTGCACGGGCCGCGTGACGCCGAGTGCGCGACCGGCCGCCACCGTGGACAGCACGCGCAACTGCCGCGCCTTGTCCGGCTCGGCGAATTGCAGGCGATCCGCCGCGGTACCGTAGTTGGACTGCGCGACCAGCAGGTCGCCGCCCCGGGAGGCATCGTCGCCACGCTTGATGAACTGCAGCGTAGCCTGGGTGCTGTAGAGCATGAACTCCACGCGATCGGCGCACTCTTGTGTCGGGCCGCGCAGGAAGGCCGCGACCCTGGGCTCGGCCTGGAACCTCTGCCCCGCATCGCAGGGCTTGTCGAGCGCCTTTTCACCCGTGCCCGGCACCGTGGCGTAGAAGCGTACCTGGCCTTGCGGATCAATCTCGTTGATCGTGGCGTCGATGCCGCCGCCCCCTTCGCGCATGACGCGAAATACCAGCGCCACTTTCGCGGGCTCAGACACCGGTGTGTCCGCGGTCGCCGTTGCGGGTGTCGCGCTCTCGACCGGCTGCACCTCCGCAACCGGGGGTTGGCCTCCACCGCAGGCCGCCAGCAATCCGCTGACGACGAGAACACATGAGCTACGCATGAGGCTCTCCTTTGGGAACTCCGGCGGCGACACTCAGGAAGAACATGACCAGCGCGAGCATCAGCAATGCGAGCAGCAGCCCGACCTGGTTGCGCGCGACAAACGTCGAGAATCCGGGTTCGACGAGCCGGAACTTCGTGGTCTCCGGCCTGATGCGCACGATGGGCAAGGTGGCGACGCCATCCGGGCGCGTGTATTTCACTTCGAATTGAACGTGCGTGCCGGCCACGATCATGGGAGCGAGAAAATCGAAGCCGCTGGCGAACGCATCGCAGGTGGGCTGGCCACCCCACCCGGGCGGCTCGAAGGCGCAGCTTCGATCTCTCGGATCGGCGCTGAAGACGATGTCGGCCGTGGGCGCGGCGATCGACGCCTTGAGATTCGTGAGTGCGGTGTCCGCCGATAGATTGGTCAGCGTCACGCGAACCAGATGGCCGGGACGGCCGTCGGCCAGGGTCGCCGGCGTGTTGTCGATGGCGTATTCGATCGTGCCGTTGGCGGCGATGCCGTCCACCAGGCGCATCAGCGTCCAGGCCATGAAGGCGAGAATGAGGCCGGTTGCCAGGGACTTGTCCTTGGACAGCAAGCCGTTGAAGAAACGTCGCCACCAACCCATGCGGGATTTTCATCCAGCGCCCGGCGTGCTCACGCCGTCGCCCGAGGGTCAGCGGGCAAAAGTGTGAAAAGGTGCCGGGTGGGGATAGTGGGGAGAACCCTTGCTACCTACTTCCTTCAGCGCTTCTCCCCACTTTCCCCACCCGGCACCCAGTTCGTACCGGCCAACGGCAGGTTAGCCATGGCGGCGGCTTCGACGGTGAGCGCCACCAGGTCTTCGCGTTCGAGGTGGTGAACGTCCTGCTTGCCGCAGGCGCGCGCCAGCGTGGTGAGCTCCATATTGAGCGTTTTCAGGTAGTTAGTGAGCCGCCGGGCGCCGCTGGCCGGCTCCAGGCGCTGCTCGAGCACCGGATCCTGGGTGGTCACGCCTACCGGGCAGCGGCCGGTGTGGCAGTGATGGCAGAACCCGGGGGCAGTCCCGAGTCTGGCGTAATCCTCCACGGCGGAAACATGCTGGTCGCCCGCCAGATAGCTGTCGCTGTTGCAGCCGAGGGCCATGAGCACGGCCTGGCCGATGGCGACCGCATCGGCACCCATCGCCAACGCCTTGGCCACATCGGCGCCCGTGCGGATGCCGCCGGAGACGATCAACTGCACCTTGCCGCGCATGTTGAGATCGTCAATGGCTTCCACGGCCTGGCGCACGGCGGCCAGCGTGGGGATTCCGACGTGCTCGATGAACACCGTCTGCGTCGCGGCCGTGCCGCCCTGCATGCCATCGACGACGATCACATCGGCGCCGGCGTGAATCGCCAGCTTCACGTCATGGTTCACGCGCGTGGCACCCACCTTCACGTAGATGGGCTTCTCCCAATCCGTGATCTCGCGCAGCTCGTTGATCTTGATGACGAGGTCGTCGGGGCCGGTCCAGTCCGGGTGGCGCGAGGCCGAGCGCTGATCCACTCCCGCGGGCAGCGTACGCATCGCCGCCACGCGCGGATTGACTTTCTGCCCTAACAACATGCCACCGCCGCCGGGCTTGGCGCCCTGGCCGATGACAATTTCGATGGCATCGGCGCGCCGCACGTCATCGGGATTGAATCCATAACGCGACGGCAGGCATTGGTACACGAGGATCTTCGAGCTCTCGCGCTCCTCCTTTGTCATGCCGCCGTCACCCGTGGTCGTCGAGGTACCCACCGCCGTCGCAGCGCGGCCGAGCGCCTCTTTCACGCGCGCCGACAGCGCGCCGAAGCTCATGCCCGCAATGGTGATGGGGGTGGCGAGCTCGATGGGCTTCGTGGCATGGCGCGTTCCGAGCACGGTTCGTGTCGAACATTTCTCGCGATAACCCTCGAGCGGATAACGCGACAGAGACGCGCCCAGAAAAACGAGATCGTCGAAAGACGGCAGGTGGCGCTTGGCGCCGAGCCCCCGTATTTCATACAGACCTGAGGCCGACGCGCGCTGGATGTAGTCGATGACGCGCCGGTCGTAGCCATGCGACTCTTCGAGCTGCAGCCCTTCCTTATTCTCAAAGATT
>DASQJS010000043.1:0-18054 GCA_035630995.1 Steroidobacteraceae bacterium
CGCATCGACATCGCGCCACACCGACATGTTGATGATGATGTTCTCGCCGAGCGGACGCAGCGAGGTGGCGTCGTTGCCGTCGCCCTTCAGGCGCCAGACAAAACCTGGAGATTTTTCCGCGAGCTCGTTGATGCGATCGAGATTGTCGACGAAGTCCTTGAGCTCGGGGCTGTCGAGTGGCGCCTTCAGCGCGGCAATGTTGAGCTGGGCCAATTGGTACTTCGACATCGGAACTCCCTTTTGTTTGTTGCGCTCAGCGCATGCTCTTGCCGACATCGAGCAAAGCCTGGTCGGCGCTGTCGACCTTGATGAGGCCGAGGCGCGGATATTCCAGATCGACGATGACATAAATTGCCAGCGTAATAACGAAGGCGAACGTAACGTGATGGAACCAGCTCCGATCCTTGTTGGCCGACGTCCCATATCCGACCAATAACGCGCCGACGAGGGAGAGCAAGGCAAGGAGCACGAAAATGATGACGGGCGGATGATTGCGCGTGGCCATCTGGCGCGTGGCCGTGATGTCGATCATTTCGTTCAATGCGGGGGTCAGGAGCATGGTCGCCTGCGGCGAAGCTGCGGGCAGTCGGCACGCCGCCATCACCTGATTCCAGATCTCGGCCTGAAGTTCAGACCCCTTGACGATGGAAGCCTCTACCTCCTCCTGGCTCTTCGCGTTCTTGAAGACCGAGGCACGGAGATCGACGTAGCGACGGAACAGGTCACGTAACGGCGCCCGGGTCTCTTCTGGTAGCAGGTCCAGACGCAGATAGGCGGTGCCGATGGCATTGGCTTCGGTATTGATGAACCAGCGCCGCTCCTCGAACCGCGACGCGGCTCCGGAAAACGTGAAAGCCAGCAGGAGTCCGAGCAGCGCGAAAACGGCTCCTTCGGCAGCGGCAGCTCCTTTGGTGAGGCCTTCGGGATCGTGCGCGAGCCTGGCAACGCCGACGCGGCGGCCGACCTCGAGGGCAATCAACATGCCTGCGAATAGAGCGACTGTCAGCAGCATAGTGATCCCAGTGAATCCCATTGAACTTTCTCCCGGCTACTTCTTTTTTTGCGCGCGCTCACTTGAGCGGATCCTTGAACCTGATGCCGTCCGGTTTCGCGAACAGCGCCGGATCAACCTGGTCCCGATGCTCATAGGAAAGGTAGCGGATCGCGTAAACCACGTTGTTGTCCCTGGAGAGCATGAGCGCCCAGGGCACCTGGCTGTCCTTTGCGGTGATCATCGTGACCCGCCAGGCACCGTCGGTGAGCTGGTGCTTGATCATGTCGTGTTTTTCGGTTGGCACCTGCTTTGCCTTGTTGGCCGCGAAGAATTCCCACTCGCAGCCGAACTCGAGCGAAGCCCACGCGGAAGGCAACCCCTCTGACGGCTCCAGACCGAGTGCAGCGATAGTCACGTCGGATTTCGGACTGTCGTCGACGACGTGCTCACCGGTCTTGTCGAGCAGATTGACGACCCACATGTCGGGCCAATTGATGACGGACAACTGATGTATGCCCCCGGCCGTGTCCGCCATTTCTTCGCCGCGCACGCGTCCATTTCCGGCCCGGTAGGTAACCTTCGGCCTGCTTGCGAAGCTGTCTTTGGGAATTCCCGGCGATCCGTTGGCGGTAACGATGCGAAACAACCCGGGCGGGTCGCAGTCGGCGTTCGCCGAGGCCAGCGGCATCAGCATTGCGAGTGCCAGCAGGATCGTTCTCATCGAGAGTCTCCCAGCTATTTCTTCTTTCGGGCCATCGCCTTGGCGGCATTCTGCTTCGCGTTGTGCCGCACGATGCGGTTGATCAGCGTCAGAGGCAAGGGCTGGTCGGTAGGAAACTTCAGATTCCCTTTTGGTCCCGCATATTTCGCCGCCGCCTTCTGAAGCGCCTCGTTTCCGCGAACAGGCGGGTAGAGCCCGATGTGGCTCTTGCAACCCGCGAAGTACACCAGCATGCCTTGCTGACGGTACGCCGGCATGTTGTAGCTGATGACTTCAGTGGCATTCGGCGCCGCGCCACGGATGGCGCGGCGGACCTTCTTCAGCAGCGGTTGAATTTCCTTGGGCAACGCGGAGATGTAGCTATCAACGTCTCTGGGTTTCATGTCACAGCCCTCTCGCAATCACTTCTTTCATGATCTCGTTGGTGCCGCCGTAAATGCGCTGAACGCGCGAATCCGCGAACAGGCGGCACACCAGGTATTCGTTCATGTAGCCATAGCCGCCATGCAGCTGCACGCACTCATCGAGCACCTGCTGCTGCATGTCGCTGCACCACCACTTGGCCATGGACGCGGTTTCCGTGTCCAGCTTCCCGGCGACCAGGTCCACGACGCAGCGGTCCGAAAACACGCGCGCGATGCGCGCGATGCTGGCCAGCTCCGCGAGCTTGAAACGCGTGTTCTGGTAGCTCCAAACCGGCTGGCCGAAAGCCTTTCGCTCGCGCACGTATTTCAGCGTCTCGTCGATGCCGCCCTCCATGGCGCCCACCGCGCCAACGGCAATGACAGTGCGTTCATAAGGAAGGTCATGCATGAGCTGATGCATCCCCTGCCCTTCGGCGCCGCCCAGCAGGTTTTCGGCCGGCACCTTCACGCCTTCGAAGAACAGCTCCGAGGTGTCCTGGCCATGCATGCCCATCTTGTCGAGTACGCGGCCGACGCGATAACCGGGCAGATCTTTCGTCTCCACCATGAGGATGGACAGCCCCTTGGATCGATCCGCATCGGTTCGCACGACGAGCATGAGCAGCCCGGCGAGAAACCCGTTGGTGATGAAGGTCTTGCCGCCGTCGACGACGTAGTGGTCGCCCTGCTTCACGGCGCGCGTGCGAATGCCTTTCAGATCCGAACCGGTGCCGGGCTCGGTCATGCAGATGGCGCCGATGAGTTCACCGGCCGCCAGGCGCGGCAGGAAACGGCGCTTCTGTTCTTCCGTGCCGTGATTGAGAACGTAATGCGAGCACATGCTGTGCACGCCCTGCCCGAACGAGGCGATGCCACGCCGCGCAAGCTCGGTGTACATGACCGCCTCGTGGCGGAAATCACCGCCTCCACCGCCGTACTCGGCCGGTACGTCTAACAAGAGCAAGCCGGTGTCGCCGGCCTTGCGCCAGGTCTCGCGGTCCACGTGGTGCTGCTCGCGCCAGCGCGCGTCGTGCGGGACCATCTCGGTGTCGATGAAACGCACGACCGTGTCGCGGAACACTTCGAGGTCGTCGTCCATCCAGGGAATGATGTAGGGGTTCATGAACGAAGGTTAGCGCCCCGCAGGCAGGCTGGCCCTCTATATTTTCGTCAGGGCCCGAACTCCACATTGCCTATCCAATTGCGCTGGCGCCTCGCGAGGCGATCACCCTCGCTCTCTCCGTCGAACGACGCCGGAATGCGCCGGAGGCGCTCGAGGCCGACGTTATCGAATGCATTGACGCTGACCACGGCATACAAGATTCCCGCAATCCGGCTGGTCACCACCGGGACGATGCCGCAGTCCGTGCATACATGAAACTCCGCGGTCCTGGTCCCGAACGTGTATGGAGTGACGCGTTCCGGACGGCGAACCTTGATCCGCAGGGTTCCGGATGGGCTGGACGTCCAGACACCACCGTGTTTCACGCAAAACGAACAGCCGCAGGCTCGCGCAGGAATCTCGGTCGGATCCGGCAGCCAGTCCAGGGTGAAGCGGATGTTGCCGCAGTGACAGCTGCCGGTGATCAGCATGGCCGGATTTCAGTCCGCGCCACAGGCCACGGAGGGCGCCCGTGTGAACGTGTATTCGCCGCCGCGCTTGGCCATGAACTTGCGCGACGCCAGGGCACCTTCGGTCTTCACGGTCCCGTCAAATCCTTTTTCGAACAGCGTTGATCGAAGGACCACGGCCCCGGCATGTCCCGTGGTCAGGTCGAGCTGAACGGGCCCGCACGAATCCCACTGGATGTCGACCGTGATATCGCCGCGTGCGCGAATGCCTTTGACACTGCCCTTGCCCCAGGCTTTCGGCAATGCCGGCAGGATGTGGAGCTCGCCATTCTGGCTCTGCAGGAGCATTTCAACGATTCCGGCGGTGGCGCCGAAGTTTCCATCGATCTGAAATGGTGGATGTGTATCCCACAGGTTGGGCAGCGTGCTGTCCCGGATCAGACCTTCGAGCAACTTGTGTGCGCGATCGCCATCGCGCAGGCGCGCCCAGAAATTGACCTTCCACGCACGGCTCCAGCCCGTGCTGGCGTCACCGCGCGCATCGAGCGTGGCGCGCGCCGCGGCGAGGAGTTCGGGGTTTTTCACAGGGTCGATCGCATGCCCCGGATGCAACGCGAAAAGTTGCGAGACATGGCGGTGATCGTCCCTGGCGTCATCGAGGTCGGCTTTCCATTCCTGGAGCTGCCCCCATTTGCCGACGCGCAGTCCGCGGTCGAGCTTCGCGAGCGCATCATCGACTCGCTTCGCGAAGACCTTGTCGCCCACCTTCTGCGCGGCGCCCGAGGTGTTCACGAACAGGTCCGCGACGATCTGCTGCGACATCGCGGCGCCCGCGGTGAAGGGGCCATGCTCCGGAGAGTAGCTCGGGCTCACTATCAGTGTGCCGTCGCGCGGATCGGCCACCAGCGCGTCCAGCCAGAACTCCGCTGCGCCTTTCATGACCGGCCAGGCGCGCTTCTTCAGGAACTCCAGGTCCTGGCTGAATAGATAGTGCTCGTAATAATGATGGGCGAGCCACGCGGATGCTTCCGGCTGCCAGAACGCCGTGGGCCAGTCGATTGGCCCAACGTATCCCCAGGCATTGGTGTTCAGGAACATCGTCCAGCCATTGGCGCCGAAATAGCGCTGCGCGGCGAGCTTGCCGGGTGGCACGAGGTGATCGACGAAATCAAACAGCGGCGGCGTGGTCTCGGTGAGATTTGCGACCTCTGCCGGCCAGTAGTTCATCTGCAGGTTGATGTTGACGTGGTAGTCGGCGTTCCACGGCGGCGTAGCCTTGTCGTTCCACACGCCCTGCAGGTTCGCTGGCAGCGAACCCTCGCGCGAAGACGCAATGAGCAGGTAGCGGCCGTACTGGAAATACAGCTGTTCGAGCTGGCGATCGAGTGCCGCATTACCGGTGCCGTATTGCGCAAGCAGCTTGTCGGTCGGCAGCTTGGACACGGGCGCCTCCAGGCGCAGCGCGACGCGGCGGAACAATTCCTGGTGATCATCCCGGTGGCGCGCGAAGTATTGGGCGTATCGATCTTTGCCCTGGATGCCTGCATCCTTTGCAACTGCCGCCGCGGGATCCGCGCCGGCTTCGCGATAGTCGGGGTAGCGCATGCGATAGTTAGTGCGCGCGGCCATCAAGAAGGTGATCTGGCACTCGCTTTCGATTCGCAGGGAATCGCCATCGGCCTTGATCGAGCCGCATTCCGGAATCACGCGCAATTCGGCGGCATACTGGAGTCCGTTCGATTTCAGCGCGCCGGAAATCATGATGCGCGTGCCTTCCGCGCGGATGGTGACGCTGCGGTTGTCGGGAACCACGAAGCGCACGCGCAGTTTCTGCAGGCTGGTGCCGTACCAGCGCCCCACCAGCACCTGGTCGGGATACGAAACGAAGTACTCGCGGCGAAAGCCGGCATCACCCTGCTTGAAACTCACCTTGGCGGTCGCGGTGTCGATATCGAGCTCGCGGCGATAACCCGACACGGGCGTGCCGTCGGATTCGCGCTCGATGATGAAGTCCCCGAAACTCTGGTAGTCGCCGTAGTTGTGCATCTTGCGGCCAAGCTGTTTGGCCACGTCTTCGGGCTTGAGCTGCGCGCCGTCGGTGAGTTGCTTGCCGATCGAGCGCATGAGCTCGACTTGGGAGTCGGCGGGCAAGCCGAAGTCATATCCGCCCTCGGAGCCGGGGCCCCCGGTCCACAGGGACTTTTCGGATATCTGCAGGCGCTCGGAATCCACGCCGCCGAACACCATCGCGCCGATGCGGCCATTGCCAATGGGCAGCGCTTCCTTTTCCCAATCGGTGGCAGGCTGGCCGTACCAGAGGACGTTGGCGTTCTGCGCCTGCGCGAACGATGCGAGCGCGAGCAGGCCGGCGACGGCAGTTAGACAAAAATGGCGCATGAGACCCCCTTGAACGGAGGGATCATAAATGGTGCCGGGCCGGGAAACCGGGATAACTCGGCGGGCAAACAGACGGCTATGGATACGCCGAGTTATCCCGGTTTCCCGGCCCGGCACCGTCTAAGCGTTGACGGCCTTGAGGACGCGCTGCGGCTGCGCGATGCCGTAGCCCTGCGCGTAATCGACGCCGAGCGAGGTGAGCATCTGGATGATCTCGGCGTTCTCGGCAAATTCAGCAATGGTCTTCTTGCCGGTCAAGTGGCCGATTTCATTGATGGACCGCACCATCTCGCGGTCGATGGGGTCGTGCAGGATTTCGCGCACGAAACTGCCGTCGATCTTGAGGAAGTCCACCGGGAAGTGCTTGAGGTAACCGAACGACGACAGGCCGGTGCCGAAGTCGTCGAGCGCGAAGCGGCAGCCGAGTTCTTTCAGCGCCTGGATGAAGCGGTTGGCCTGCGAGAAGCTGGCCACGGCCGCGGTCTCGGTGATCTCGAAACAGATCTTCGAGGCATCGATGCCGCTCTTCTGGAACTGCTCGATGACGAACGGCAGGAACTTGTCGTCGCCGAAACTCTGGCCGGAAAGGTTGATGGAGCACATGGCGAGTTTCTCGCGCTCGTCGGCTTCGCTCACCAGCCAGCGCAGCGCGTTCTCGATGACCCAGCGGTCGATGGCCGGGGTCAGGCCGTAACGCTCGGCCGCGGCGATGAAATTGTCGGGCGACACCATGCGACCGGATTCGTCGCGCATGCGCAGCAGGAGTTCGTAGTGCTGGCCGGGCTCGGCGCGCTGCAGTGGCTGGATCTGCATGCGATACAGCTCGAATCGGCCCTCTTCCAGCGCCGCGTTGATGCGCGCCGCCCATTGCATCTCGCGCCGGCGGCGCATGAGCTCGATATCGTTCTCGGCGAAGCTGTGCACGCGGTTGCGGCCGCCCTCTTTCGCGGCGGCGCAGGCGCTGTCGGCGGCCGAGATGATGGACGCCACGTCTTCGTTGTCGGCGGCGATGGGCACCACGCCCACGGACGCGCCGAGACGGAACACGCGATCTTCCCAGGTGAATCTGAAGTTCCGGACGGCCTCGCGCAGCACCTCGGCGGTACGCAACGCTTCATCGAGCGAGCAGGCCTCGAGCAGGATGCCGAATTCGTCACCGCCCAGGCGCGCGAGCGTATCGCGCCAGCGCACTTTGCTCTTGAGCAGCGCGCCGACCTGGCCTAACAACACGTCGCCGGCGCTGTGCCCGCAGGTGTCGTTGATGATCTTGAACTGGTCGATGTCGAGGTAACACAGCGCGTAGGAGCTCTCGCGCGCCTTGGCGCTCTTCAAAGCCCGCTCGACGCGGCTCTCGAACTCGCGCCGATTCACGAGGCCGGTCAGCAAGTCATGTGAGGCGTGATACGACAGGCGGCGATTCAGTTCCCGCGACTCGGTGACGTCATGGAACACGAGCACGCCGCCGGACACCGCGCCCGCGCCGTCCCGGATCGGGGCCGCGGTGCTTTCCACGTACAGCTCGTTGCCGTCGCGACGGATGAGCAGCATCGGACGCACGCTCTTGATGGGCCGCGTGCGGCGGATCGAGACGCTCAGCGGATTCTCGAGCGGCTCGCAGGTTTCTTCGTGGAACGCCCTGTAGATCTCTTCGATGGGCCGTCCCATCGCATCTTCGAGGCGCCAGCCGGTCAGCTGTTCGGCCACCGGGTTGATGTAGTCGACCGTGGAGTTCGCGTCCGTCGTGACCACGCCGTCACCGATGGATTGCAGCGTGATCTGCGCGCTTTCCTTCTCGCGGAACAGCGCCTCTTCGTACAGCTTGCGTTCCGTGATGTCGAGCTCGACGCCAACCAGGCGGAGCAGCCGGCCGTGTTCGTCCACGCGCGCCTTGGCGCGGCTCACCACCCAGCGCCAGTCACCGTTGCGGTGCTTCATGCGATGGACGCTTTCGAAAATCGGCGACTTGCCGGCGACGTGATCGCGGATAGCGGACTGCACGCGCGACATGTCTTCAGGGTGCACGAGACTGCGCCAGTCGGGCGAATCGAGCTGCGCGTCGACCGGATAGCCCAGCATCTGCTTCCAGCGCGGCGAGAAATGGACTTCGTTGCTCTCGATGTCGAAGTCCCAAAGACCGTCGTTGGCCGCGCCCTGCGCGAGCTCCAGACGTTCTTCGAGTTTGTGCAGGCGTCCTTCGACACGTAACCGCTCGAGGCCTGCGCCCAGGGAATTGCCGAGCAGCTTCAACAGCAACTGCAGGTTTACATCCCAGGCGCCGCGCGGCAGCGCGTTCGCGAGTCCCAGGATTCCCGCCGGCACGCCGCCGACACGGAAAGCAATCATGAGCACTGAACCGATCTGCAGCTCCGCCAGGCGCTGGCTCTCGATGATCTGCTCCCGGCGGGGCGCGGAACTGTCGCGAATCTCGGAGAGACGAAGGTGATCGAGGCGGCCCTTGAGCCAGGGATAGGTATCGATGGAGGCGCTGCGCCAGGCTTCCACGCGGCATTGCGCGAGCGCGCCGTGGGCGGAATAGACCTCTTCGATGGTGCCGCCGTCCGGAGAGAACAGCCACACGAAAGCGGTATCGACGGCCGAGGAATCACGCAGGGAATTGAGGCTGTCGCGGATCGTGCTTTCGATGCCGCCGCGACGCATGTTCTGCAGGTCGATGGATATTTTGGTGCAGGCGATATCCACACCGAGCGCCGGCTTGCCACCGCGCGCGGACCATACGCCCGTCGCAAAGACGTCGGACGCGGTCAGATCACCAGGATGTTCAGGTGCTTGAGCCACTCTTTATGCAATCTACAGCGTAGATCCGTGTGCCGCGCCCAACCGGGCCACAGATTCGAACGCCTGACTCCTCCCAAAGTTGCGAAGCATTCTGTCATAAGAATCGAAGAACACAAGCTAAGTGCATGGTGCAACGAGAGAATGATTCGCAATTGTTCAAGATTCGTACAGTGTTAAGTCTCAATGGCCGGTCGGCGCATATGCGATTGCACGCGACGAGTCGCCCTGCTCCGCGCAGGAACGCTCCGCCGGGGCGCGCACGAGGAACCACTCCTCGTCTGAAGTCCGGCCGGCAGGGGTCACCGACACGAGGAAGCACGGGTACTTCTTCATCGTGGATTCGGGCACCAGCAGTACGCGGTTCGGCGCCGTATTGAGCCACTGCGCAGCGTCGTACGACTCCTGCGGACCTTCGAGCCAGCGACGGTGACCAAAGTTGATGGTCGGCTGATCGAGATACAGCAGGAACTGTTCCTTGTATGCGACCAGCGCGAGGAACTCGCCGGGTTTCAACTGCGCCAGCACTGCACGCGTGAAGTCTTTTCCCGAGCGTTGGCCATTCATCGCCGGAGCGATGAGATAGGAGAACACGATGGCGAGCGAACCAATCGCCACCGGCCAGGCCGCAAGCGGCGCACGCAGCGCGGCGAAGGCCAGCCCCGCACCGCATAACGCGAGGTAGACGTACAGCGACGTGACGCCGCCAAGATTGGCTGCGGCAATGGCCTCCCGGGCAAACTTCATGTCCACGGTGTAAGCGATGGCGAGGACCGCTGCCGCGACGAAAAATATCCCACCGAGCACGAATCCCGCCCGCCGCACACCGGCGCGCGTCAGCAGCGACTCGAGGTATGGCAGCGCGGCGATCGCCAGCGCGGGCAACGCCGGCAGGATGTAGATGCCGCGCTTGCCGGGGCTCGCGGAGAAGAACGCCAGCACCAAGAGCACCCAGAACAGTGGCAGCCACACGCGCGCATTACGTTCATGGAAAGCCGCCTTGAAGCGCGGCGCCAGCCAGATCAGCAGCAGGCTCCAGGGCAGCCACAACGCGGGGATGACCTCGAGAATGAAGTAATACCAGGCCTTGACGTGATGCCAGGCTGCCGCGTAACGGCCGACCGTCTGCTTGAACAGGATTTCGTCGCGATAAGCGGCGTACTCGGCGGAACCGCTGGCGGCGGCGACGAGCATGGGCACGAACCACAACGAAATCGCCATCAGCATCGCGAGCGGCGCCAGCCACCAGCGCCAACCGACCGCGCCCGCATCGATGGGCGGCAGGCCATTCCACCGAAACGCGCGCAACGAAAAGTACGGAATGAGCAACAGCACGGGGAGAAATCCCACGCCCTTGGTGAACACGCCGAGTCCCGCGACGAATCCGCCGATGAAGTACCAGCCCCACGCCGGCCCCAGCAGCAGGTGGCGCAACAGTGCGTACAGCGAGAACGTCGTGAGGAAACACAACGTCGCGTCGATCTGTGCACCGCGCATGACCATGAGGAATTGCAGCGTGCAGACGCTGATCAACGCGGCAGCAAGGCCCGCTTCGCGGCTGACCGTGCGGCGGCCGAAATCGTAGATCAGGAACAGCGTGCCGCCCGCGGCGAGAAACGAGGGAATCAGAAACGACGCCTTGACCGAGCCGAACAACGTGTAGCAGATCGCCAGCAGCCAGAAGTACAACGGCGGTTTGTCCTGGTAGAGGTCGCCGCCCACGCGCGGAAACAACCATTCATGCGAGAGCGCCATGTCACGCGCCAGCGCCGCGAACCGCGGCTCGTCGGCGGGCCAGGGATCCCGGACGCCAAGCCCGGTGCCAATGATGATTGCGAGTGCCAGCGCCAGCCACAGGAGATCGCGAGCGCGAATGGGCGCGAGCCCCGCGGGCTGCGTCGGTATCGACGACGCCCCTTTCCCGCCTGGAGACGCGACCGGCGCCGCGGACTCCGGGGGCAGCGCCGCCAGTCCGGCTCCTGCGGCCGACGGCGCACTAACTACTGCCGTGACCACGGCGATGGCGCTGTCGATGGGCGCGAGAAACGGCGCGGCGATTTCGCGGTCTGGCGCCACTGGCGCGCCAGCGGGCACGCCCTCTTCGGCAGCCGGGACTTTGAGCGGAGGAACGACGCGCGGGCGCGGGGCGCCGCCCTGGAGAAGGCCGATATCAGGCATTCTGACCTGCGCGTTTCGAGCGAATGTCCATCACGAGGTTGTAGAACGCCACCGACGCCGGCAGCAGGTTGGTCAATACACCCACCGAATCATTCTTGCCCCAGATGAAATACGACGTGACCATGGCGCTGCCCAGCAGACTGATGATCCAGAAGCTGCGCGGAATCATTGGCCGGCCGGCGCGCTTCGTCGCCCAGGCCTGCACCACCCAGCGGCCCGCGAACATCAGCGCGCCGAGAAATCCCACGAGCTTCCACGGCGTCAGCACGACACCGAAATAGACGCCGATCACGCCACTCATCATGGGACGCTCCTCACAGGTTCAGTCCTCGCGCACCAGCAGGCCGGACTTGTAACGCCGGCGCAGCCACATGACGCCGCAGATGTCGACGATGCCCACCCACAGTCGGTTGAGCATTCCGTATTTCGACGTGCCGCGCGTGCGTTCCCGGTGACTCACCGGAACCGAAATCACGCGTGCGCCGTGGCGCTGGAACAGCGCCGGCAGAAAACGATGCATGTGGTCGAAACGCGGCAGGTCCATGAAGACGTCGCGCGAAAAGAGTTTGATGCCGCAGCCGGTGTCGGGCGTGCCATCGCCTAACAAACCGCCGCGCACGCCATTGGCGATGCGGGACTGCAGCCGGCGAAACGCCGTGTCCTTGCGCGAGGCCGTCCGGTTGCCCATGAACAGCTGCACACCGCGGCCTTCAGCCGAGTCACGCGCCGCAATGAGCTTCGGGATGTCGGCCGGATCGTTCTGGCCATCGCCGTCGAGCGTCGCTACCCACGGGGCGCGCGCCGCGCGCACGCCCGTCGCCACCGCCGCGCTCTGCCCGCTGCGAAAGGAGTGGCGCAACACCCGCAAGGCGGACAGCGAGTTCTTGAGCTTCAGCAGATTGGACGCGGTGTCGTCGGTGCTGCCGTCATCGATGAAAATCATCTCGTATGAACGGCCGGCCAGCGCCGCGTCGATCTCGCGCGCCAGCGGCTCGACGTTCTCCGCTTCGTTGCACACCGGCACCACGACTGAAAATTCGATGCTCATTTGACCGCCAGCGCGTCACGCGCGACCCCGAACAACCTCTTGAGCTCCGCCGCCATATCCTTTTGCCAGGCCTCGAGCGCCGCGGGCTGCATGGTGCGCGGCACCTGGCGCGGTGGTCCGACGGCAATCACGATTCGCGAGAATGGCCAGGGCAGAACGAACTTGTCCCACTGGAACAAGGTGGCGCGGCTCGCGCACCAGGAGATCGGCAGCATCGGGCGCTGTGACATCTGCGACAGCAGGATTGCGCCGGGTTTGAATACGAAGCGTGGACCCTTCGGGCCGTCCGGCGTGATGGAGGGAGACAGGCCCTGCTTCACCAGCGCGTCGTAGTAGTCACGCAGCGCGCGCGCACCGGTATGCGTGGTGGAACCGCGGATGGAGTGCCCCCCGAATTTCGCGACCACCATGACACCGATGTCACCGTCGACCGAAGGACTGATGAGGAATCCTAACTTCAGGCCGCGCGCCTTCTGGTCGAAGAGATACTTGGAGCAGAAGATCTGATGCTGATGCCAGTAGACGGGAATCAGTGACGGCGATGCCGCCAGCGCCGCCGCCATGTGTTCGTCGCCGACGATGCGCACGACGCGGCAGCTGCGCCAGAAGGTCTTTATCAGGAACACCCCGATCGCGGCGACGATCTTCCAGACGAAGCGACGCGCAGGAGTCATCCGACGCTTTGACCGGGTCTCCTTCTTATAGAGGGTGTTGCGCAGTCCGCCTGCGTCTTCGGGATCGGTTGGCATCCGGAGGGGCCGGGAAAAAGAGGCGCGAATTGTCGGTGAATCGCCTTCCGGCTGCAATGAAATGCGCGCGATGGCGACGGGGTCGCCGGGACGCCGACGTCTAACGCCCGCGGCCTTGCTATATCATCCGGGCGCATGTCGGCGACCCCCAAAGATGACGAAAAGCCTGCGCCATTGCCTCCCAAGGCGGACGTTGAATTTGACATCGGCGGCGACTTCGAGGCGATCCACATCCTTACCGAGCTCGCCGCCCGTTACGGCGACATCTTCCGATTCCATTCGCCGGCGCGCCGCGCCGATATCTGGGTCATCAACCACCCCGACGACGTGAAGCGCGTGCTGGTGTCGAATCACAAGAATTACACCAAGGGGATGGGGCTGGACCGGGTGAAGATCCTCCTGGGCCACGGCATCATGACCAGCGAGGGCGAGTTGTGGAAGCGCCAGCGCTACATGATGCAGCCCTCGTTCCACCGCCGCGTCATCACCGAGTTCTCGAAGCTCATCGACTCGTCCAACGACCGCTTCATCGCGAAATGGGAAGCGCAGGCGGCGCGCGGCGAACTCGTGAACATCACCGACGACATGAGTGAGCTCACGCTCGAGATCGTGCTGCTATCGATTTTCGGCACGGACCTGGAGCGGCTGGAGAAGGAGTTCGGCAGCAATCCGTTCGACATCGTCACCAGGGAAACGGCGCGCGACCTCAAGTTCGCGTACCGGTTTCGGCAGCTCGCCAAGCTCGTGGGCGCGCTCGCGAAGCGCCGCCGCGAGGAAAAATCCGAGCATTTCGATTTCCTGCAGATGCTCATGGATGCGCGCGACAAGGAAACCGGCGCGCCCATGTCCGAGCGCGAGCTGGTCGACGAGGCCATGACGCTCATTGTCGCGGGTCACGAGACCACGGCGAGCGGCCTCAACTGGTGCTGGTACCTGCTCTCGCAGAATCCGCAGGCCGAAGCGCAGCTGCACGCGGAAATCGACGCCTGTGCGTTTACAGAACCCAGCCTCTCGGACATGGAATCGCTGTCGTACACCAAAAGCGTGGTCGACGAGGCATTGCGGCTGTATCCGCCCGGCTGGCTGCTGTCGCGCCGGCCCATCGCGCCCGACGTGCTGTCCGGCTTCGAGGTGCCCGCCGGCACCGACGTGCTGTTCTCACCCTATCTACTGCACCGCCACCCGCGATACTGGAAGGATCCGGCCTCGTTCCGGCCCGAGCGCTTCGATGCAGCGCACGAAAGTGAACGCCCGCGTTTCGCCTACATGCCGTTTGCCGCGGGCCCGCGCCACTGCATAGGTGAGACCCTGGCCCTATTTGAAATGTACATGCACCTGTATAAGGTTGCCCGCCGGTACCGGCTGACGTATGTCCCCGATCGCCCGCTCGAACTGGAAGCGCACATCAACCTGCGCACCAAGTACCCACTCCTGATGAAGCTGGAAAGCAGGTCCTGAAACACATGATGACGAAGGCAGAAACCCTGGCCGAGTTGCTCGTCAAGCATCGCGGCGTGAAGCGGGAAATCAGTTACCTCGAGGCCGAGAACAGCGAGCGCGTGGTCAGTTATGAAGAGCTGTACCAGCGCGCCCTCGGCATCCTGTTCCACCTGCAGAAGGTCGGCGCGAAACCGGGTGACAAGCTCATCATCTATCTCGCCAACAACGAACAATTCCTCGACGCCTTCTGGGCGGGAATGCTCGGCGGCATCGTGCCCGTGCCCGTGGCGCTCGGCATCAGCGACGAGCACAAGCACAAGCTGCTGCGCATCGCGAAGAAGCTGGGCAAGCCGTTCATCTACACCGACCGCAAGACACTCGATCGCATCGGCGCCTTCGCCGGCCCCGCCGGCGAGCAGGCAGTGTTCGACGGACTGCTCTCCCGCGCGTTCTTCGCCGAACAGGTGGACGACATTTCAAAGGCCGGCAAGGTGCACGCCGTCGGCCCTGACGACATGGCATTCATCCAGTTTTCCTCCGGGTCGACGAGCGAGCCGAAGGGCATCGTGCTCACGCACCGGAACATCCTCGTCAACGCGCGCGGCGCCGGCATGGCGGCAAACTGGAACGAAACCGACACCTGCGTGACCTGGATGCCGTTGACCCACGACATGGGCCTCATCGGCATGCACATCATGATGTACGCGCACCGCATGAACGTGCACATCATGCCGACGGACCTGTTCATCCGCCGCCCGCTGCTGTGGATGACGTTCTGCTCGCGCAAGCGCGCCACGATCACCAGCTCGCCGAACTTCGGCTACCGGCACTATCTCAAGGTCCTGGGCGATCGCGAGCCCACCGACCTGGACCTCTCCACTGTGCGCCTCATCCACAATGGCGCCGAGCCGATTTCCGTGGAGCTTGCGGATGAATTCATGACGCGGCTCGCGCCCGCGGGGCTCAAGCGCACCGCCATGTATCCGGTGTACGGACTCGCCGAGGCAACCCTGGTGGTGAGCTTCCCGCAACCGCACGAGCAGATGTACGAATTTATCGCCGTCGATCGCCACACGCTCAATGTGGGGAAGACGCCGGCGTCACTGCCCAAAGATCATCCGGACGCGTTGACCCTCATGGCGGTGGGACAGCAGGTCCCATACACGCAGGTGCGCATCGCTGGCGACGACGACCAGGCGCTGCCCGACAATCACGTCGGCCACATTCTCATCTCGGGCGACAACGTCACCAAGGGTTACTTCGAGAATCCGGAAGCGAATGCCAAGGGTTTCACCGCCCCGGATTCCAGCGGAGTTCGCTGGCTGCGCACCGGCGACCTTGGAATGATCCAGGGCGGCAGGCTGTTCATCACCGGACGCGCAAAGGAAATCATCTTCGTCAACGGCCAGAACTACTATCCGCACGACATCGAGAGCATCGCGATCCGCGCCGAAGGCCTCGAGCTTGGCAAGGTCGTGGCCGCGGGTGTGCGGCCCAAGGGCGCGAGCACCGACGAACTCATTCTATTCGTGCTCCATCGCATGGATATGCAGGAATTTCTGCCGCAGGCCACGCAGGTGGCGCGGCTGGTCAATGAACACACCGGACTCGAGGTGGCGCACGTGGTGCCGGTGAAGCGCATCCCGAAAACCACCAGCGGCAAGATCCAGCGTCACCTGCTCGAAGCGGACTTCCTGAACGGCGTGTATGCCGCGGAGCTCGCGGAACTGGACAGCCTGCGCGCGGCGGCGGAGGCGGCCGGCAGCGTGAAGGTCACCAGCACCGAAATCGAACGGCGCATCAAGGACATCTGCGATGCGGCGCTGGAACGCAATATCGACGTCAACGACAACCTCTTCGAGCTCGGCGCGAGTTCGTTGAAGCTCATCGAAATCCACGAGCAGATCGACCGCGCCTGGCCGGGGCTGGTGGACCTCACCGAGCTCTTCGATTTCCCGACGATCTTCGAGCTGTCACGTCATCTCGAAGGCAAATTGGCAGCGACGGCCTGATCGGCGCGCCCGGGTTCGGACTGAGCCTGGACCCGGGCCTGGGCTGATGATCGATCGGGCGCGCGGTTGGAATACAGTGCCACGGCCACCAGCAGCGCCAGCGGCACGAGGACGGCAAGAGCGGAACGGTCGAAGGCGAACATGGGTTTTGGCTCCATCAGGTTGGGTTAAAACTTACCCGACGCAGCCCGCTCGAAAAACCGGACAAAACCGAATTCATTGTCTGGTCCTGCTTGACAATCATCGCTAGAATGTCGCGCCATGGACCAGCTTCAGGGCATGCGCGTGTTCACCCGGGTGGCGGAGCTGGGCTCTTTTGCCCGCGCCGCCAGCACGCTCGACCTGTCCCGTGCCATGGCCAGCAGCTACGTGGCCCAGCTCGAGAAGCATCTGGGCACCCGCCTGCTCCACCGCACCACGCGCAAGGTCTCGGTCTCGCCGCAGGGCGCCGTGTACCTGGAGCACTGCCAGCGCATCCTCGCGGAGATCGACGCGGCTGATGACCAGCTGCGCCTGGCGCGCAACCGGCCGCAGGGCAAGCTGCGGGTCGACGTGCCGGTGGCCTTCGGAAAATATCTGCTGCTGCCGGCGATCCCGGCGTTCACGCAGCGCTACCCCGACATCTCGCTCGAGGTGCGCTTCAACGACCACTACGTGGACATCGCCGCCGAGCACGTCGACGTCGCGGTGCGCATGGGCAAGATCACCGCACCGGACATCATCGCCAGGCGCATCGCGGCCTCACGGCTGCTCACCTGCGCATCGCCCAGGTATCTGGCGCAGGCAGGCATGCCGCGCACGCCCGAAGAGCTGCGCAAGCACCGGCTCCTCGGCTACCTGCGCAGCGACGGCAACCGGCCCTCGGACTGGCAGTTCAAGCAAGGCGACGGCACGCGGTCTCTGCGCTTGCCCATGGCGCTCTCGTTCAACACGGTCGATGCGCTGACGTCGTCCGCGCTCGACGGACAAGGCCTCGTCCAGCAAGTCGACCTGCTGGTGAGCGGCTACATCTCCGACGGACGTCTGGTCGAAGTCCTGCGCGACCACTCCTGCGAAGGCCCGCCAATGAGCGTGATCTATCCGAAAGCCACGCAACATCTGGCAAAGGTCCGGGTGTTCGCCGATTTCGCCGGCGACCTCATGCGCAACTACGAAGCGCGCATGCGACGCAAGGCCGAACCCGCCGCGCGCTGAGCGCGCCGGCTTTCTACTTCGCGCGTGCGTTCTGCGCGAATGCCGGTGCGGGATGGCCGTGACATCCTTCGAACAGATCCCGTTCGGGTTTGTAGACATGGGTCTGCACGTCGAGCAGCCCGAGCACGGAGTGAAACAGATTGTCGTGTGACAACGGCTCCCCGGCCCTTGCTTGGAGGCAGCGCCGGTTGACGCCTTCCGCGGCGGAAAATCCAGGCGAAAGCCAGGCAATCATCGGCACGTGCGTCTGCGTAGTCGGCGCGATCGAATACGGCAGTCCATGCAGGTACAAACCATGCTCGCCGAGCGACTCGCCATGATCGGACACGTAGATCATGGCCGTGTCGAGCGCCCGGGCGCCGGCGAGCGTGCCAACGATGCCCGCCAGCACGTGGTCGGTGTAGAGAATCGCGTTGTCATAGGCGTTGACCACCTGCTCGCGCGAACAGTTGCGCAGCTCCGCGGTCACGCAATCGGGCGTAAAACGCCGGAACTCGGGTGGATAGCGCCGGAAATACGCCGGCCCGTGATTGCCCATCATGTGCAGCACGA
>DASQJS010000044.1:0-6214 GCA_035630995.1 Steroidobacteraceae bacterium
AGGCCGCGCAGATTGAAGTTGCTGGAGTTCGCGAACGGCTGGAAGAACAGGCGCGCGGCGTAATCGCCGGCGGTGTCCACTTCGATGTCGGGCGTGGCGAGGTTGTCGCTGCTCTGCCCGTCGGTCACGCCGTTGAAGTAACCCACGGCGTAACTGATTGCGCCGCCGCTGAAGTCACCCGAAAGCTGCACACCGAGGTCGCGATTCGGGACCAGGTTGGTCGGCAGCGCGCGCTCGATGAAGCGGATGTCGGCCGAGCTTTGCAGGCGCTCGAGCCCCACGGGCGGCTTGAACTTGCCGACAGTGACGATGGCACCAGGCTTGAATCGTGCGGCGGTGTATGCGTCGACGATTACCGACCGGCCGCCGGCGAAGTCCGGCATGAACTTGAAGTCGTAGATTCCGCCGAAGGTGCCTTCGATCGTCGGCCGTACGCGCCGCAGGATGAAGGTGTCGGCGATTTCGGGAACCGAGTCGCCGCCGTAGGTGCGTGCGTCGGCGTGCAACGTGCCGCGCAGACGAATGAAGTTCGAGTTGTCGGTCGAACCGATTTGGAAGCGTGATGCGCTCGCCGTGATCCGGGGCGCGGTCGCCGCAGCGGCCGTGGCCGCTTCCTGCTGGATCTCGAGTTTACGTTCGAGCACCAGCAGCCGTTGCTTCTGGTCCTCGATCTCGCGACGCAACTCCGCGTTGCTGTCACTCGGCTGGGCATTCTGCGCCAGCGCCGTCCCCGCAAATGGCAGCAGTGCCGCGATGGACGTACCCACTGCTGCTCGTCTGATTTTCACCTTCGTTCTCCTGGATTCGTGTTTGCCACAAGGCCAGGAGAGCGTAGGAATTCAGGGGTTATGCCGTCAGTCGTGACCCGGTAACCCTGCGGTTACGGCTCAAGTCCATTTGGATATAGCCATATGAAAAGCCGGCTCTCAATGCTCGCGCAGCGCCGCCGCGTACTGGGCAAGGAGATGCGCCGTGCGGCCGTTGTCACCGAGCGGCACGACGCTCCCACCCGCGCCCAGCGCGGCAAACAGTAGTTTGAGGTCGTTCAGCAATGACAGGCGCTGGAGGCGTTCCTGGCGCGGCGACACGGCCCGGGAGACCTCGACGTCGAGGTCTTCGAGGGCCGACCGCGGCTCGATGCCATGAAACGGCGCGAGGCGCGCGTCAAGGCAGGCTTCGACGGTTCGGGGTATGTGGTTGTGAGTGCTCATGGGGGCGGTCTCCGGTGCTGAACTTGCGATAGGTACAATCTGCGCTAGAGTCCCGAACCGAACAAACGCGCCTTCTGAAGCGCGCATAAGGAAAACTGACGTGACTGCCGCCTATGCCCGCTTGCCGCTCAATGCCCTGCGCGTTTTCGAGGCCGTGGCATCGCGCCTGTCGTTTGCGGACGCCGCCGAGGCGCTGCACGTGACCCCCGCGGCAGTAAGTCAGCAGGTCAAGTCGCTCGAGGACTACCTGCAGGTACAGCTGTTCAAGCGCGCCGGCCGGCGCATCGAACTCACGGCCGAGGGACAGCAGCTTTTGCCCGGCGTCCGGCGCGGGCTCGACGAGCTCGAGGCCTCGATGCAGCACCTGAAACAGCATCGCGCCGAAGGTCCCCTGCAGATCACCCTGCTGTCATCTTTCTTGCAGCGGTGGCTGTTGCCGCGCATCGGCAGCTTCAACGATCTCGATACCGGCGTGGAACTGCGTTTCCACACCGGCCGCGATCCGGTCGATTTTTCGCGCTCCGAAATGCACGTCGCCATCCGCATGGGCTTGGGCAGATGGCCCGGCCTGCACGTGGAGAAGCTGCTCGACGAATGGGTGATCCCGATCGGCTCGCCCGGATTGCTCGCGAAATACGGGCCGGTGCCTCGCGGCGAGGACCTGCAGAACTTCCCGCTGCTCGGCAGCATGGATGAACCCTGGCAGGCATGGATCGAGACAGGCCAGGAAGGAAATTGGCTGGCACGCGCGCCCATCATCGATGATTCAGCGGGCGTGATCGCGGCCGCTGAAGAGGGCATCGGTTTTGCGCTTGCGCGCTGGTCGCTGGTGCAGCGTTCGCTCGAACAGGGACGCGTGGTGCTCGCCGGCGACGCACTGCTGCCGTTCCGGTTCTCGTATTTCTTCGTCTGCCCCGAGCCCTATCTGGTGATGCCCAAGGTCAAGCGCTTCCGCGACTGGATCTTCGACATGGCCAAGAGCTTTCCGAAGCCGCACGACCTGTTCACGCGCAGTGTCGCCAGGAGCGCCGCGAAAAGCATCCCCAGGAAGGGGTAGGCGCGAAGTCGATCTCTTTAGTTTTGTTGATGCCGCATTCAGGCATCGCGTTTGTTAGCCGCGTGGGCCGCGCGCACGATGCACTCCTGTTCTCAACCAATCAAACAGGAGTAGAAATCATGGGAATCGAGAAACTGGTTCGCAACCTGGGCTTTGCCCTCGCAGCCGTCGTCGTCGTGCTCGGCCTGGGCGCGACCTTCGAATATCAGCCCGTCATCAACGCGCTGGCACGCTGAACACGTGCCCGCGCAAGGAGGCCGCCTTTATGAGCGCCCACACCTGCTTGTCCGTCGATAGCCCCAGTTCTTCTGACGCACGCGCCGTGATGCGAGCCAGCAAAGTCGCCGTGCGGCCGATGTCGAGCTCGACGAGCACGGCGCGCCCCGCATCGGGTGTCACCGAGATTACGCGCGCCACCACGACATTGCGCACCGAGAGTCCCACCGGGCGTTCGGACGCGACGATGACGTCGCGCGCCAATACCTGGATCTGGATTCGCTGATTCACCACGGCGCCTTCGAGCTCGACGCTGAGCTCGGCGTCGCCCACGCGCAGGACCGCAAGCCCGGTCGCATCGAGACGCTCGACGTGTCCGGCGAGCACCGCGCCCACCGAGTCGGGTCCCACGATGGCGCGAAGCTGCGGGTGGCGGCTCACTTCGGCGATATCGCCGTCGGCCACCGTGCGACCGGCTTCGATCAGCACCACCCGCGTCGCCAGCCGCAGCACCTCGTCGAACTGGTGGCTCACGTAGACAATGGGAATGGCGAACGCGTCGCGCAGCCTTTCGAGATAGGGCAGCACTTCCTCGCGACGCGCCAGGTCGAGCGAGGC
This sequence comes from Steroidobacteraceae bacterium, assembly GCA_035630995.1. Lineage (GTDB taxonomy): Bacteria > Pseudomonadota > Gammaproteobacteria > Steroidobacterales > Steroidobacteraceae > CADEED01. The sequence goes on from DASQJS010000044.1 coordinate 3,103, forward strand.
CAGCGGTTCATCGAGCAGCAGCAGGCGAGGCTGCGAGAGCAGTGCACGTCCAAACGCCACGCGCTGCTTTTCGCCACCGGACAGCTCGTGCGGGCGGCGGCCGAGCAGGCCGGCCAGTCCTAACAAGCTTATGACGTCGTCGAAGGCCACGGGCCGAGGCGAGTCGCGGGCCACGCGGCGCGCGCCGTAGTCCAGGTTGCCGCGCACTGACAAGTGCGGGAAAAGCCTCGCGTCCTGGAAGACCACGCCGATGCGTCGATGGCGCGCATCGACAGACAGGTGACGCTCACCGTCAAACAGCACATCGTCGCCGAGGACGACCCGTCCCGAGTCGGGCAGCAGGAGCCCGGCGATAAGAGATATCAGCGTGGACTTGCCGCATCCCGATCGGCCGAATAGCGCGGTGACGCCGGGTGTCGGCGCGTGAAAGGCCGCATCGAGCGTGAACTCGCCGCGCCGCTTCTGGAGCTCGACGCGCAGCATCAGCGTCCCAGCCTGCGGCGCAATGCGCGGCTCAGGAGCTCGGAGACCAGGAGGCCGGCGAGGCCAAGCGACAGCGAGATGAGGGCGAGGCGCGCGGCGAGCGCGTCGCCGTCCGGCGTCTGCAGCGCGGTGTACAGCGCGAGCGGCAGCGTACGGGTCTCGCCGGGGATGTTGGCCGCGAACGTGATCACGGCGCCGAATTCACCGAGGCCCGCCGCAAATGCCGTGACGACACCGGCGAGGATGCCGGGGGTGATCAGCGGCAGTGTGATGGAGAAGAACCGGTCGAACGGGCCCGCGCCGAGCGTACGCGCGGCTTCCTCGAGCCCGCGGTCGACGTTTTCGAGCGAGATGCGAATGGCGCGCACCACCAGCGGGAAGGACATGACCGCGGTGGCCAGGGCGGCGCCGGTGCTCGTGAACGCGAGCTGGATACCGAAGTTCTCGTGCAACCAGCCGCCGACGGGGCCGCGCACGCCGAACACCACCAGCAGTAGATAGCCGATGACCACCGGCGGCAGGACCAGCGGCAAATGCACGAAGGCGTCGAACAGGGTGCGGCCGGCGAAGCGTGTGCGCGTGAGCAGCCAGGCGACCACGATCGCGACAGGCAGGTTGAATGCGACGCTGCGGGCCGCGACCGACAGGCTGAGCCAGAGCGCTTCGGATTCCGCGGGTGACAGCATCGATATTTCTACGTTCCTTCGGGATTCACTTGCGCGTCGCGGCCCGCCAGCGCCTGCGCTCGTTCACGCGGCACCCCGAGGCTGCGCAGCGCGTACTCGAGCATGCCGCGCGCGAGCTCGCGTTCGCCCATCACCACGCGCCCGGCGCCGAGCGCCTCCAGCGCCTTGAATTCGCTTTCCGAGTGCGTGCGCACCACGACGTCAATGGTGGGATTCAACTTGCGTGCGACCTCGACGATGCGTCGCGCGAGGAAGCTGTCGGGCGTGGCCACCACGAGCAGGCGCGCGGTATCGACGCCGGCGGCGGTCAGGACGCCGGGCGCAGCGGCATCGCCTTCGATGGTCGGGATTCCCTGCGATTGCGCAGTGCTCAACATGAGGTGGTCACGTTCGATGACGGCGAAGGCCAGCCCCTGCTCCTTGAGAATGGGCCCGATGGCGCCGCCGACGCGCCCGTAGCCGACCAGGATCGCGTGGTTGAGCAAACCCGCGGTGCTGCTGACGGGATTGCGATGCCGGTCCGCGCCACGCCGCTCCAGGGTTTGCAGTAGTTTGGGACGCGCCTCGATCCAGCGCGTGAGCGGCGAAATGCCCGCGAAGGCGACCGGGTTGAGCGCGATCGACAGAAGGGCGCCGGCCAATATCAGGTCGCGCCCGTCGGGTGGCATCAGGCCGAGTGCCGCACCAAGGCCCACGAGAATGAAAGAGAACTCGCCGATTTGCGCCAGGCTGGCGGATACCGTCAGCGCGGTACGCACCGGATGGCGGAAGGCGAGCACGATGATGAAGGCGGCCAGCGACTTGCCGACCATGATGATGGCCAGCACCGAAAGGACTGCGAGGGGTTCGCGCACCAGCACGGTCGGATCGAACAACATCCCCACCGACACGAAGAACAACACCGCGAAGGCGTCCTTGAGCGGAAGCAGGTCATTGCCGGCCTGGTGGGAGAGTTCCGACTCGGACAGGATCACGCCGGCGAAAAACGCACCGAGTGCGAATGACACGCCGAACAGCGCCGATGAGCTGTAGGCGATCCCCAGGGCGACGGCGAGCACGCACAGCGTGAACAATTCGCGCGATGCGGTGCGCGAGACTCGCTTGAGCAGCCAGGGCACCACGCGCGTGCCGACCACGAGTGCGAGCGCGACGAAGCCCGCAACCTTGGCCAGCGTAATCGCCAGCGCAAGCCAGGTGTTCTGCGATCCGGTATGCGCGTTGACCTTGCTGGCGTCGCCGCCCAGCGTTTCCGCCAGCGCGGGCAGCATCACCAGCGCGAGCACCATCGCCAGGTCTTCGACGATCAGCCAGCCGACGGCGATCTTGCCTTCGGACGATTGCAGCGCATTGCGCTCCTCGAGCGCACGCAGCAGCACCACGGAGCTCGCGACCGACAGGGACAACCCGAACACGAGGCCCGTGCCGAAACTCCAGCCGAGCAGGTGCGCCATGCCGGCGCCGATGGCAGTGGCGGTGACGATCTGTGCGACCGCACCCGGCAGCGCGATGTACCGCACCGACATCAGGTCCTTGATCGAAAAGTGCAGCCCGACGCCGAACATCAGCAATATCACGCCGATTTCCGCGAGCTGGTTTGCGAGACCTGCGTCCGCGACGAAGCCTGGCGTGAACGGCCCGACGCAGATGCCCGCAATGAGATATCCGACGATCGGTGACACCTTGAGCGTGCCCGCCACCAATCCGAACAACAATGCAAGCACGAAGCCGACCGCCAATAGAGCGATGAGCGAAGTTTCGTGTAATTCCGCGGGCATACGCGCGAGGGTACCCGAAAAACCACGAAATGCGGCCGTGCAAAGCCTAGAATGCGCGCCTCGTTTATGAAGGCCAGCCAAGCTCTCGGACCCGCGTTCATCGGCGCCATCGGCGTCGTGTTCGGCGACATCGGTACCAGTCCCCTCTACGCGTTCAAGGAATCCCTC
>DASQJS010000045.1:0-8773 GCA_035630995.1 Steroidobacteraceae bacterium
CCGGCCCATCCATGACCTGCGCATCTCGGTCATGGACCGCTGCAATTTCCGTTGCCCGTATTGCATGCCGCGCGAGACCTTTCACGAGTCGTACCGGTTTCTCAAATCGAACGAGCGGCTCGACTTCGCCGAGCTGCTGCGCCTCGCGCGCGTCTTCGTGCGCGCCGGCGTGAAGAAACTGCGCATCACCGGCGGCGAGCCGCTGTTGCGCCCGAACCTCGCGGACCTCATCGGCGATCTCACCTCCCTGCCCGGCATCGAGGACATTGCCCTCACCACCAACGGCATGCTGCTCGCCAAGTACGCCACCGAGCTCAAGGCGGCGGGACTGAAACGAATCACCGTCAGCCTCGACACGTTGGACCCGGAAATCTTCACGCAGATGAGCGGCGGCTTCGGCGGCGTGGCAGAAGTGCTCGATGGCATCGAACACGCCCGGCGCGCGGGGCTCGCGCCCATCAAGGTGAACACGGTCGTGCAGCGCGGCGTCAACGATCACACGCTGCTCGATCTGTTGTCCTACTTCCGCGGTACCGGCGTCGTCGTGCGCTTCATCGAATACATGGACGTGGGCACTCGCAATCACTGGAACCCCGCACTGGTGGTGCCATCGCGCGAACTCGCGGCGCGCATCAGCGCGCGCTGGCCGTTGCGTGCGCTGGCACCCGAGTACCGCGGCGAGGTTGCCGAACGACATGCGTTCGAAGACGGCCTGGGCGAAGTGGGCTTCATTTCCTCGGTGTCGCAGCCGTTCTGCGGCGACTGCTCGCGCGCGCGCATCTCTTCCGACGGCTCGTTCTACACCTGCCTGTTCGCCACCCAGGGCGTCGACCTGCGCGGCCCCATGCGCGCCGGCGCCACGGACGATGAGCTGTTCGAGCTCATCCGCGGTATCTGGAGCGGCCGCACCGACCGCTACAGCGAGTTGCGCGCCTCGATGCGCGACGCCGCGGGCCTTCACAAAGTCGAGATGAACTACATTGGCGGCTAATCGAAAGTTGACCCACTTGGACGCCGCGAATCGCCCCGTCATGGTCGACGTCGGCGCCAAGACCGCGACCTCGCGCGAGGCCAGCGCCGAGGCGATGGTCAAACTACCGCCGGCAGTAGCACGCGAACTGGCGCGCACCGGCCATCGCACGAAGAAAGGCCCGGTGTTCGACACCGCCATCATCGCCGGTGTCATGGCGGCGAAGCGCACTCACGAAATCATTCCGTTCTGTCATCCGCTGGCGCTGGAACGCTGCTCGGTGGATATTGCCAGCGGCACCAACGGCCGCATCCGCATCATCTGCAACGTTGCCGTGCATCACAAGACCGGCGTCGAAATGGAAGCGCTCATGGGCGCCACCGCCGCCGCACTCACGATCTACGACATGTGCAAGGCGCTGTCACATGACATCGAAATCGGTCCGGTCAGGCTGATCCGCAAGACCGGCGGCAAACGGGACTTTCAACGCCTCAAACCACGGAAGAAATCATGAACGTCCCACGTATCCACGGACTGGTGCTCGCCGGCGGGCGCAGTTCGCGCATGCGGCGCGACAAAGCCGCCCTCGAATTCCGCTCCGGCGAAACGCAGCTCGATGCCACGATGAAGTTGCTGGAAGGACGCGTGGCGAAGGCCTTCGTCTCGGTGCGCGCGGACCAGCGCGCCGACCCCGCGCGTTCGCGTTACCCGCACATCGTGGACCGCGGCGACATCGAAGGTCCCATCGCCGGCATCAGCGCGGCGTTCTCGATCTACCCGGACATGGCCTGGCTGGTACTGGCCTGTGACTTGCCGTTCCTGGATGCCGGGACGCTGGACACCTTGCTGCTTGCGCGCGATCCGAACTTCGATGCCACCGCATTCGTCTCCAGCCATGACGGCCTGCCGGAACCGCTGTGCGCCATCTACGAACCGGGCGCCCGGCCTGCGCTCCTCGCGCAGATCGCCGCCGGCCGCAACTGCCCGCGGAAATTTCTCATCAACGCCCATACTCAGCTGCTCGCGCAGCCCAATCCGCGCGCACTCGACAACGTGAACACCGTGGAAGAGTATGAAAGCGCCATGACGGCCTTCCACGAATCAGCCGCGAAGTAACACGCCATGCCCGACCGGACAATTCGCGTGCAGTACTACGCGCTATTGCGCGAGCAGGCGGGCCGCAGCGACGAAACCCTCACCACCAGCGCGCGCGACGCGCGCGAGCTCTACATGGAGTTGAGCCAGCGCTACGCGTTCACGCTGCCGGCCGAAATGCTGCGGGTGGCCATCAATGCGGAATTTGGCGAGTGGTCGCAGCCGCTCGAGGCTGGCGATGCGGTCGTCTTCATTCCTCCGGTGGCGGGCGGATGAACGCGTTCCGGTTCAGCACCGCCCCGCTGGACACCGCTTCCCTTCAGCGTGAAATGCGCGACGTGACCTGTGGCGGTTTCGCGGCTTTTGAAGGCTGGGTGCGCAACCACAACGAGGGCCTGGCCGTCACGCGCCTGGAATACGAAGCCTTTGCCGAGCTCGCCGAGAAGGAAGGTGCGCGCATCGTGCTGGAAGCAATTGCGCGGTTCGGCGTCACGCGCGCCGGCTGTGTGCATCGCATCGGCTCGCTGGCCCTGGGCGAGGTGGCCGTGTGGGTCGGCGTGAGCGCCGCGCATCGCGACGAAGCGTTCCGCGCGTGCCGTTACATCATCGATGAAGTCAAACACCGCGTGCCGATCTGGAAGAAAGAGCACTACGAGAACGGCGACTCCGGCTGGGTGAACTGTGAGCGTTGCGCCGCGCCAGCGGCGCACCACGAGGAATATGCAGCGCCGGCGGCGCACGAACGTGACTACGCCGCTCCCGTCAACTATCTCCACGAACACGCGCACGCGCACGACCACGACCACGATCATGAGATTCCTTCGGTCGCCGCGCCTGACTACTCGCGCCAGATCGCGCTGCGTGAGGTCGGCCCGGAGGGCCAGGCGCGCCTGCGCGCCGCATCCGTACTGGTCGTCGGCGCCGGTGGACTGGGCGTGCCGGTGCTGCAGTACCTGGCCGGAGCGGGTGTTGGCCGCATCGGCATCGTCGACGCCGACCGGCTCGAACCGTCGAACCTGCATCGACAGACCTGGTATGCGCTCGCCGATTGCGGACTGGAGAAATCCACGCTGGCGGCGGAGCGCGTACGCGCACTGAATCCTGAAGTACGCGTCGAGCCGCATGCGCTGCGTCTGGACGCCAACAATGCCGATCGGCTGGCCGCCGGTCACGACCTGATCCTCGATTGCAGCGACAACTTCGCGACGAAGTTCCTGCTCAACGACCTGGCGTTGCGCACCCGCAAGCCGGTGCTGTTCGCAAGCGTCTACCAGTACGAAGGGCAACTCCAGGTGGTGCGCGGCGACGAGGCCACAGCCTGCCTGCGCTGCGTGTGGCCCGAAGCGACGCGTGATGGCCTGGTGGGTAATTGCGCCGAAGCCGGTGTGCTGGGCCCCGTGCCTGGTGTGTTCGGCAGTCTCCAGGCGCTCGAGGCGCTCAAACTGTTGTTAGGACTGCCGGGCCTCGAGCCGGGCGAAATGCTGATTTTCGACCTGGTGAGCCTCAACACGCAGCGTCTGCGCGCCCGACGGACGCCGGACTGCGATGCGCATCGGCGCGCCGGCCAGTCCGCCGCAACCCTCTCACCCCTCGAACTCGAAGTGCAGTTCGGCTCGCTCGCCGAAGCCCAGGCAGCCGGATTTACCTTCGTGGACGTACGCGATTCGCGCGAGCGTGCCGACGATCCGCTGCCGTCGCTCGCACTGTGCCTGCCCATGTCCAAACTACTCACGGACGCGGCGATGCTCGACACCGGCGGGCGCTACCTGCTCATCTGCGCCACGGGCAAGCGCAGCGCCGCGGCGGCCGACCTGCTTCGCTCGCAGGGCTTTCGCGAGTGCCGCTCACTTCGTGGTGGCATCAAGGGATTGAAAGCCTCCGCGTGAAAAGCACGCTGACGTTCGTCGTCGCCTGCCTGCTGGCATTGCCGGCCGCCGGCGCTCGCGCGGAAGTGGAGTCCGCCGACCATCCCTTGCTCGATCTCGCGCGCGAATTGCAGAAGAAGCGCAAACCGGACTTGCGCGTAGTTCCCGGAGCACCGGGGCTGCGGCAGGCCGAACACGCGCTGGCCCAGGCGAAGGCGCCCGCCGACGACAAATGCGCTGGTGGCATCGGCGCGTTGCGCTTCGCGGAACTGCACGCGGATCTCGCGCTCGCACGCACCGGGCAAGGCGATTTTGCCGGCGCGGCCAGCGCATATCGCAGCGCGCATGCGTGCCGGCCGCGCGACCCGCAGATCCTGGCGGCGCTCTCCGGTGTCCTGTTCGACGCTCGCGACTACGTCGCCGCGCGCGAGGCCATCGACGCCGCGCTCGCAATTGCACCGCGTGCAGTGAATGCCAATCGCCTGGCGGGGAACATCGACTTCGTCGAAGAGCGCTGGGCAAACGCCACCGGACGTTTCCGCTACGTGGCTTCCAGCGATCCGGACCGCGTGCAGGCCGGTTACGGCCAACTCATGTTCTGGCTGTCGCAGATGCGCGCCGGTGTGCCCAAGCCCGAATTGGTGGAACGCACGCCCGGCGAAGGATGGCCGCAGCCGCTCCTGCTCTACATGCGGGGCCAGTACACCGAAGCCGAGCTCACGGTCCCGGTGCGGCGTGGCGACGACGAAGACAATATCCAGCCCAACTCCAGCACCGACGAGCGATTGTGCGAGGCGTTGTTCTACGTCGGCGAAGCGTACTGGGCGCGAGGGCAGTTGGACGTGGCGCGCGATTATTTCGCGGCGCTGGTGAACATCAAGGTCATCTACTTTCTCGAACACGGGCTGGCGCTGGCCGAGATCGCGAAGCTGAGGGAGCTGACGCGGTAATGGGGACAGGCTCGCGTTAGCGGCCGTTCCTGATTTGCCAGCAAAAGGGGACGGGGCTCGGTGGTGGAGCGTCGGCGCGTGAAGAAGGACAGGCTTCCGGCGCTCACTCTCGGGTGCGCTTGAGTAGTAGAAATGGAGGACCATTTCTATTACTCGCGTTCGCTTGCTCGGAATCGGAGCTTGGACCCTGCCGCATGCGCCCGGAAATGAGGCGCGGTCGTTACGGGCGTATTTGACCGGTGCCCCGTACCACGTACTTGTACGAGGTGAGCTGCTCCACGCCGACCGGCCCGCGCGCATGAAAGCGGTCGGTGGAGATGCCGATTTCCGCTCCCATGCCGAACTCGCCGCCATCGGCGAATTGCGTGGACGCGTTGTGCAACACGATGGCGCTGTCCACGCGGTCGAGGAAGCGCTGCGCGGTGACGGCATTGGCGGTGATGATGCTCTCGGTGTGCGCCGAACCGTACTTGCCGATGTGTTCGATGGCCGCATCGACGCCGTCGACCACGCGCGCGGCGATGATGGCGTCGAGATATTCGGTGTACCAGTCCTGCTCGACCGAGGGCTTCACGCGCGCGTCGACCTTCTGCACGGTGGCATCCCCGCGCACTTCGCAGCCGGCGTCCAGCAGGTCCTTGACCACGGGCGCCAGGTGCGTGGCCGCGCAGGCGGCGTCCACTAACAAGGTTTCCGCCGAGCCACACACGCCGGTGCGACGCAGCTTGGCGTTCGTGACGATGGCGCGCGCCATGGCGAGATCGGCTTCGCGATCGACATACACGTGACACACACCTTCGAGGTGGCCGATGACGGGTACGCGCGCTTCCTGCTGCACGCGCGCGACCAGGCTCTTGCCGCCGCGTGGCACGACCACGTCGATGTAATCCGTCATCGACGACAGCAGGTAACCGACGGCGGCGCGATCGGTGGTCGGAACCAGTTGAATGCTCGCAGCCGGCAGACCGGCGGCGCTGAGTCCGTCCACGAGGCAGGCGTGAATAGCGCGGCTGGAATGGCTGCTTTCGGAACCGCCACGCAGGATGGCCGCATTGCCGGATTTCAGGCACAACGACCCCGCGTCACAGGTCACGTTGGGCCGGCTCTCATAAATGATGCCGATGACACCGAGTGGCACTCGCACGCGCGCAATGTCGAGGCCATTGGGGCGGGTCCACTGCGCGATCGTGGCGCCGATCGGATCGGCGAGTGCGGCTATTGCCTCCACGCCCTGCGCCATCGCCTCGATGCGACCGGCGTCGAGCGCGAGGCGATCGAGCATCGCGCCCGACAGGCCCTTGGCGCGCGCCGCCTCCATGTCGCGGGCATTCGCCGCTAACAACTCCGCCTTGCGGGCGCGCAACGAGACCGCGATCTGACTGAGCGCCCGGTTCTTCGTGGCGGTGCTCGCGAGCGCCAACACGGCCGCCGCTGCCGCCGCGTCCCGCCCGAGCCGGTCCATGATGGCGGCGATTTCTGTCGTGGAATCCGTATTGGCGGCGGCGTTCAAAGGGTTTCCCGGAGATTGTCAGGCGGAAGCGAGATCGGGGCGCAACAGGACCAGATCGTCGCGATGGATCATTTCGGCACGACCGCGGAATCCGAGCAGCGCCTCGATGTCGGCGCTGCGCTTGCCGATGATGCGGGAGGCGTCCCGATCGCTGTAGGCGATCATACCGCGCGCAATTTCCGCGCCATCGGCGTCGAGCACGCTCACGGTGTCGCCACGCTTGAATCTGCCGCTGACCGCGGTCACCCCGGCGGGTAGCAGGCTCTTGCCTGACCGCAGCGCCTGCAGTGCGCCGGCATCGATCGTGATTGCACCGCTCGGGCGCAGCGACCCTGCGATCCACTGCTTGCGCGCGTTTTCGGGATTGGACGCGGGCAGGAACCAGCTGCAGTCGGCGCCCTCCTCGAGGCGGCGCACCGGATGGAGTGGGCCACCCAGGGAAATGGCCATGGCGCAGCCCGCCGACGTGGCAATCTTTGCCGCGGCGATCTTGGTGGCCATGCCGCCCGAGCCCACGGCAGATGCCGAGCCGCCACCCATCGCTTCGATTTCGGGCGTGATGTCGCGGACTTCGGGGATCAGCCGCGCGGTGGGGTCGAGGTTCGGATCTGCGGTATACAGCCCGGCCACATCGGACAGCAGCAACAGGCAGTCGGCGCTCGTCATCTGCGCGACACGAGCCGCGAGACGGTCGTTGTCCCCATAGCGGATCTCGGTGGTCGCGACCGTGTCGTTTTCGTTGATGACTGGCAGCGCGCCGAGCTCCAGTAGCTCGGAGAGCGTGGCACGGGCATTGAGATAACGCCGCCGGACCTCGCTGTCTTCCAGCGTTAACAGAATCTGGGCGACGGTGACGCCGGAGCGGGCGAACAGCTCCTTATAGATGTGTGCCAGAGCGATCTGGCCCACGGCCGCGGCAGCCTGGCTCAGCTCCAGCTTCAACGCACCCGGTGCGAGCTTCAGCTCGCGCCGGCCGAGCGCGATGGCGCCGGAAGACACGAGCACCACCTCCTGCTTGCGCGCACGCAGCCGCAACAGGTCTTCGACCAGGCTCTCGAGCCAGGGCCGATTGACCTGTCCGCTGGACTGGTCGACGAGCAGCGCCGAACCGACTTTGACGACGATCCGGCGTGCACGAGTTAGAGGTGATGCTGTAGTCATTAACGGGGCGATCTTACGCAATACATCCCGTTGCCGCATTCGCAAGCACACCCTAAACTCTCGCCCCTCCACCAGAGGCAACGACTTGTGAGCAGAGAATACGCACCGACCCCGGGCAAGTGGTACGAGAACAAGGACGAGGAAGAAACCTTCCGCGTGCTGTCCGTAGACGAGGACGACGAGCTCGTGGAAATCGAGTACGAGGACGGCGAGATCGAAGAGCTCGACCTCGACACCTGGCATGAGCTCGATCTCGAGCTGACCGACGTGCCCGAGGGCTGGTCCGATTCCGCCGTCGACGACGATGACGATGAGGACGAAGACTTCGACGAGGATGAAGACGACGATGATGATGACGACGATGATGACGACGACGACGACGACGAAGAAGAAAGCTACTAGTTAGCATGGTCACCGGCGCCGCCGAGAGCTGGTACCACGAAAAGGAATCCGCCTGGCTCTACGGTGTAGTGGCCGCGGCCGAACAGGATCCCGTAAAACGGGCGTTGTTCGTGAAACTCGCCGCCGCCGCTGAAGCGCAGGCGGCGTGCTGGCTGGCAACCCGTCCCGAACTGAAGCCCGTGTTTTCGCCCGCGCTCAGGGCGCGCATCGTCGCGCGCCTCGTGCGGCAGATCGGACCCAGGCGCCTGCGCGGCGTGCTGGCCGCCATGAAGCTGCGCGGGCTGTCGGTATATTCGGGCTCCCACGCACCCGCCCCCCATCCGATGCCGACGACGGTTGCCGAAATTGGCAAGCGGCATTCCTCGGCGGGAGGCAACCTTCGCGCCGCCGTGTTCGGCGCCAGCGACGGCCTCGTCTCCAATGCGGCGCTGGTCATGGGTGTCGCAGCCGCAAGTTCCGATCTGCATTCCGTGCAGATAGCGGGAGCCGCCGGATTGCTGGCCGGCGCGCTTTCCATGGCCGCGGGCGAATACGTTTCAGTGCGCTCGCAGCGGGAGTTTTACGAGCACCAGATGGACCTCGAGCGCAAGGAACTCGCGGAATATCCGGAAGCCGAGGCTGAAGAGCTGGCGCTCATCTATAACGCCCGCGGCATCGACATGGACGAGGCGCGCCGCATCAGCGCAATCCTGCTTTCGCGCCCCGAACAGGCGCTCGACGTGCTGGCGCGTGAAGAATTGGGCCTCAGTCCCGACAATCTCGGGTCGCCGTTCGCGGCGGCCTGGTCATCTTTCCTGTCATTTGCCTCCGGCGCGACGAT
>DASQJS010000046.1:0-4940 GCA_035630995.1 Steroidobacteraceae bacterium
AGAAACGAAATCGCTCGAATTGGGCTCGACGCCCGAACGGAGCACTGAAAGCGTATTGCGTGCAGTGTGTCTTCGATTGGGATGTACGGCCGCGACGGCGGTGTTCCCGCGCGAGGATTCGCGCGCCGTATGGAGCCGCTCCGAAGAGGATGCCGCGTTCGCCCGCCAGCAATTGTCGATCGTCGGTGACGAACTCGCGCGCCGCGCCATCGAGACCAAGAAGCCGGTTGCCACGAACAAACTCAAGCACGTGAGCGGCGGCCAGATCGCCTGCAAGCTGGTCGCGGTACCGCTCATTGCGCGCGGCGGCCCGGCCGGTGCGCTCATCATTTTCAATCGCCCGGAAGAACCGAGCTTCGACGAATTCTCCGTGCGCCGCCTCGGCCGCTTCGCGCGCCTGCTGGCGCGCAACGCGACGCAGGATCTCGATTCACTCACGGGCCTGCTGTCGTGGGACGGCTTCAAGACACGCGTGGACACCTGGCAGCGCAACGCGCCACCGGGCGCCATGGTGTCGATGCTGTACGGCGACATCGATTGCCTGCATCTGATCAACGATCTCGCCGGGTTTTCCGACGGCGATCGCGTGATCGCGCGTTGTGGCGCCTCGATCCGCCATGCGCTGGTCGGCGCGGACAGCTTTGCGTGCCGCCTGTCGGGCGACCGGTTCACGGTGTTCCTGCCGCACATGAATCTCGCGCAGACCCGCCAGCTCGCCGATCGCATCTGCAAGGACGTCAGCAATGCGCCCGCCGTGAAGCAGGAGCCTAACCACCCGGTTTCGATGTCGTGGGGCGCCGTGTCCACCAGCGCCTGCGACCTGCATCTCGACCACCGCATCGCCGAGGCCGAGATCGCCTGCAAGACAGCCAAGGACCGCGGCCGGGGCCGCGTCGAGGTCTACCAGGACACCGACCAGAGCATGATCCGCCGCCACGACGAGATCGGACTCATCGGCAGCGTGCGCGAGGCGCTGCGCCTCGAGCGCATCGTGGTGTACGCACAGCCGATCACGCCGCTGATCAACCACAGCCTGCCGACCACGTACGAACTGCTGGTGCGCATCGTCGACGCCAAGGGAAACATCGTCGAAGCCGCCGACTTCATGTCCGCGGCGACGCGCTACCAGATTCTTCCCGAGATCGATCGGGCAGTCTGCGAGCGGGCCTTCGAGCAGCTCAGCAAGAACACCAGCCGCGCCGGTCCGCTGCGCGTGTCGATCAATCTTTCCGGCCCGACGCTGTCGGATCCGGAATTCCTGGAGTGGCTGCTGGCCTCGATGGCCAAGTACGGCATCGATGGTACCTGCCTGGTGTTCGAAATCACCGAAGCGGCCGCGGCCGCCAACATGCAACAGGTACAGCAGTTCATCCGGCGGCTCAGCACGCACGGCGTGCGCTTCGCGCTCGATGACTTCGGCACGGGCGTGAGTTCGCTGGCCTATCTCAAGGATCTCGAGATCAACACGATCAAGCTCGACGGCTCGTATGTCGTGGACGTGCTGACCAACCCGCGCTCACAGGCCCTGGTGCGCGCCATCGTGCAGCTGGCTGACGCCATGGGCATCACGACCGTCGCCGAGTACGTGGAGTCGAACACCGTGCGCGACCGGCTGGCGTCGCTCGGCATCCAGTTCGGACAGGGTTTTGCGCTCGGCCGTCCCGGCCCGCTCGATGACGTGCTCGCCGCGGTTGCGGATCGCGCGCCGGAAGGGCGCGAACGTCCGTTCACCGAGCGCAAGACGTACACCACGCCGTCCGGCATACCGATCATGTTCAAGCACGCGTAGGGGCATAAATGGTGTCAGGCACCGTTTGCTAGGAAACGGTGCCTGACCCCATTTACACTCGCGCGCCATGATCAAACTGACGCGCTATCAATGGACAGTGTTCTTCGCGGCCTGGCTCGGCTGGGGCTTCGACATTTTTGACGGACTGCTGTTCAACTTCGTGGCGCCCAACGCCATTCCCACGTTGTTAGACATCCCGATCGGCGGGCCGGAAGCCAAGGCTGCTGTTCCATACTGGACGGCCATACTCAATTCCATCCTGCTGCTGGGCTGGGCCGCGGGTGGTGTGATCTTCGGCCCCATCTGCGACCGCTTCGGACGCAGGCGCGTACTGATGTTGACGATGGTCTTGTACGCGGTAGGCACCGCCAGCTGCGCATTCGTCACCGAAATGTGGCAGCTCGTCATCTTCCGCATCGTCGCCAGCCTCGGCATCGGCGGCGAATGGGCCGCGGGCTCGGCCATGGTGGCCGAGGTAGTGCCCGAGGAAAAACGCGTCGAAGCTGGCGCGCTGCTGTACACCAGTGCGCCATTCGGCCTGTTCCTCGCTGATTTCGTGAACACGGAAGTAGCCGGAAACTGGTTCATCCACGATCCATCGATGTCGTGGCGGTACGTACTGATGTTCGGATTGGTTCCGGCCGCCGTCGCGTTCATCGTGCGCGCCTTCATCAAGGAGCCGGAACGCTGGGCTGCGGCCGCCGCCACGGCGGCGCCTGCGCGCGTGCGCGAGATCTTCGCGCCTGACATGCGCGCGCGGACGATCAGCGCGCTGATCGTCGCCGTGACTGCGCTGATCACCTGGTGGACGTGCAATGCGTTCATTCAGGCCATGTCCAACAGCCTTGCAGGAGCCGAAGCCACCAGGCTGGCCATGGATGCGACGGCAACCGCCGTGCTCAAGCGGGACTGGATGACACTGGCGATGTACAGCTTCTGCTGGGGGGGATTGCTGGGCACGCTGCTGACCGTGCCGCTGGCCAAGATGCTTGGACGACGCAAGATGTATGCGATCTATTTCGCGGGCTCCGCGCTCGCGCTGCTCGCCACCTTCGGCCTGGACCTGCCGCCGGAAACGCGCCTCCGCATGTACTTCTTCATCGGCCTCACCGTCTTCGGCGTGTTCGGCAGTTTCACGTTCTATCTACCGGAGCTCTATCCCACGCGCCTGCGCTCAACGGGCAGCGGCTTCTGCTACAACATCGGCCGCGTGGTGACCGCCGGCGGCGTATTCGTCGTCGGCATGATCCAGAACGCTGCCAAGGGTGATCCCGAAGTCTTCTTGCGCACCATGTTCATGATTGGCTTCGTGCCCATCATCGGATTGCTGCTGTTTCACTGGGTCATCGAGACGCGCGGGCAGAAGATGCCGGACTGATGCGATTCATGGCTGCGTGACTTCGAAGTCCTGCCACGTCGCCGCGGCCCGGTAAGTGCCCATCCCGTACTTGCCGCGGGGCAGGGAGTCATCGATTGCCGTCGCGACCAGTTGGCCATCGACGAATGCATGCAGTTCGTTGCCGCGCACGCTCAGGGTGTACTCGCGCATCGCGCCCGGCGCGGCAGTGAACGACACGGCCTTGAGTACCGTGGTCACGCCATTCACGATCCTGCGGATTTGCAGCTGGTTAGAGCTGCGGACGGACAAAAAGTAGTGGTTCTGCTCGTCCACGTAACGAGCGAGCAATCCGAACCAGGCGCCTGACGTCGAGCCCGCGAAGGAATCGAGGCGCATGTTCGCGCGAACTACCTGGTTCTCGGTAGCGACGCCGTTGTAGGCGAGCGCGAGACCCGTGGTGGTGGTCTGTGAGAGACCTTCGGGATCTTCCTGGCCGGTGATCTCCCAGTTTCCACCCAGCTCGGTGAAGGGCCGCCCGAAGCCATACCAGTAGAGCGCCCAGTCGTTGTAGTTGATGTTCAACGGCGCGGTCGGGCTGGCCGATACGTTGTCGAAGTCGGCGCGAGCTCGGTTCGTGATGAGCGCAGCGCGGCCATGCGAGAACGTCGTGTCCGTCGCGGAAAGCACCTGCTGGCCGTCGACGTCGACCGAGAGCAACGACCCGGCCACCGAGAGCCGCAGGTGGTGCGGCGTATTGAGCGGCAGGGCAAGCGGCTTCTCGGCGAGCGTCACGAACGCGCCATTCACCTTGCGCTTGAGCTGGATGAGGTTGGAGACGCGCCAGGTCACGTAGTAGTTGTTGCCAATGTCGAGGTAGCGCACGGCGAGACCCACGTAACTGTTCGGGCTGTTGAACGCCGTGGGCGTGATGTCGGCTTCGACGGATTGGTAGTGAGTCCAGTCACTGTTCGTCAGCACCGCGACGGCTTCGGTGGTCGCCGACGACTGCCGGTAAAGGTAGTTATAGACATTGCCCGCGAGCGCGAACTGGCTGCCGGCGGTCTGCTGGAAGCCGCTGATGTCGCGCGCATTGAAGTCGTTGGTGATCGAGGGTAGTGGCCGTACAGGAGCGGGGAGATTGAAGACGTCGACGCCGGTCTCGCCGATGTTCTCGAAACTCGCGACAACCGTTCCCTTGCTGATGTCGAAGTCCTGGGTGAACCCGGAGGTTTCCAGGATTCCGACATGGTCGAATGTTCCGCCGGCGTTCTCGAGATACACGTACGGCTTCGTGTACTGATGAATCTCACTCCAGCCTTCGTTCGCGAGCAGCACACCATCGCGATATTCGACCGCGTTCGCATGGCCCGTGCCGTTGCCGTAGTCCACGGGTTGCAACTGGCCCATGTAGCCCCACGCGGTGCCCGTGCGCCGGAAGACAGCGGATCCCGGGGACACGGCCGTCGATTTCTGCAACGCCATGGCGCCGGGTGAAGTGCTGGCGCCCTCGGGAATCTGTATCTGTCCGGCCAGCGTCCAGTCGAGCGAGCCTGAGGGGAGCCACACGCCGACGAAGCGCGCGCTGATGCGCACCAGCGCGTAGTCGTAGTTGAGTTCGACCGGCGTGGGTGCGGTGCTGCACAAGCCTCCGCCGGCGGCAATTCGCCCGGTGAGACCCCAGACCCCCGTCGCGGCCCTCTGATAGATGAACGCTTTGTCCTGGCATTGATTGCCGCCGATCAGAATGCGGTTGCCGGAAATGGCCAGTCCGCCCGGATAACGCAGGGTCGCGAGCGTGGTGCCACGCTGCCA
>DASQJS010000047.1:0-2419 GCA_035630995.1 Steroidobacteraceae bacterium
GCCGACGAGGCAGCAGCGTCGGCAGCAGGAGCTTCCGCATCCTTCTTGGCGCAGCCAGTCATCAGCGCGAAAGCCGCGATCGAGGCGGCGAGAGCAACATTCAATTTCATGTAGGGGTACCCCAAAAATATCTAGTGGTAAGAGAGACCAAACAAACGTTTGTTGCCGCAATTTGCATTGCGGCGCGCGATTTTATCGATTCCCCAATGTATTTGAAACAAGTGCAATTTTTGTCCGTTGATGGCGACAGTGAGTCCTCACGGGCGGCAAGCCCGAGCGACGCGAATCTCGAGGTTTGCTCACACCGGGCGGCAGGAAGCGCAATATGTTGCGCTGCATCAACAGGTTGCGCATCGTCGCTACGCATAGAATCGACTCATGAATTCACCTGCTATTCGACAGAACGTGGACTCCTGGCCCCGGCTTTTTACCGAGCACCTCGAGATCGTGACGAAACGCAGCGCCTCTGCCCTGCAGAGCGCTGGCTACGACAGCCTGCTGGTGCACGCTGGAACGCCGCCGCTGCTGTTCCTCGACGACCATCACCTGCCTTTTCGCGTCCAGGCGCCATTCAAGGTATGGGCGCCGCTCAGCGATGCCCCGGATTCTTTCGTGTACTTCGCGCCCGGCAAGAAGCCCGTGCTGCTCATCCACCAGCCCGTCGACTACTGGCACAAGTCGCCGGAGATGCCGAACGACTACTGGACGAGCGCCTTCGACATCGTGAGCTGCGCTGATCGCACATCCGCACGGCGGGCACTACCCGCAGATCTGTCGCGCACCGCGTTCATCGGCGCACCGTTCCCCGAGCTGCTCGGCTGGGGTCCGGCGGCGATCAATCCGGAACACCTCATCGCGCAGCTCGATTACGGGCGTGCCGCCAAGTCGGCATACGAAGTCGCCTGCCTGCACAAGGCAAACGTGCTCGGCGCCCGCGGGCATGTGGCTGCGGAGCAGGCGTTTCGCGCCGGCGCCACCGAGTTCGAGATCGCGCTCGCGTTCATGAAGGCCTGTGGCCAGCGCGAACGCGAACTGCCTTACAACCCGATCATCGCGCTGAACGAAGGCGGCGCGGTACTCCACTACCAGATCCAGCAGCGCACGAAGCCGGCGAAACTGCATTCGCTGCTCATCGATGCCGGCGCCGAGTTCGGCGGATATGCCTCGGACATCACTCGCAGCCATTCATACCAGGACGCCGAGTGGGCGGGGTTAATAAGGCAGTTCGATGAGCTGCAGTTGAAGCTTTGTGCGCAGGTGCGCGCCGGGCTCGACTGGAGAGACTTTCACCAGGCGTCCTACCGGGCCATCAGCGAGTTCCTGCGCGAAGCCGGCGTGATCAACGTGAGCGCGGATGAAGCCGTCGACAGCGCGCTGACCAGCGTGTTCTATCCGCACGGCATCGGCCACTTGTTAGGCCTGCAGGTGCATGACGTCGGTGGCCTGCAGGGGACGCCGGAAGGCAAACAGATCGAGCGCCCGTACAACCATCCGTTCCTGCGGCTCACGCGCAAGCTCGATGACGGTTGCGTCGTGACGGTGGAACCCGGGTTCTACTTCATCGACCAGTTGCTGGACGAGGCGAAGTCGAAGCCGATAGGAAAGATGATCGAATGGAAACGGGTCGAGCAGCTGAAGAAGTTCGGCGGCGTGCGCATCGAGGACAATGTCGTGGCACGTCCGGGTGGGCCGGACAATCTCACGCGCGCGGCTTTCAATGCGTAAGGTGGCGTAGCCGCAAGATCTGGGCCCTTCAGGATCGGCGCTCTAACAGTACGCGCGCCGCGAGCACCGCGTAGATGACGCAGGAGATCGCCAGAGCCGCGAGGAAAAGGATGCCGGGCCCACCTGCATTCGGCGCGAATACCGCCGCGGAGATGCCAACCAGCCCCGCGGCAACTGCGGAAAATCCGATTGCCACGCGATTGCCTCGCAGCAGGAATATGGCGACCAGCAGCGCCAGCACTCCCGCCACCAGCCCGTAGGGCCGGTACTGCGGTTGATAGTCCGTCAGGCCGAATCTCCAGAGCCACACGCCGCCAAAGAACACGAATACGGCAGCCGCCGTCCGGAACATCCAGGTGTAGCGAACGGTGGCCATCGAGGTTCAGCGAATTGACTAACTATTTCTTCGCGAGCAGATCGCGGATTTCCGTCAGCAGCACTTCCTGACGTGGTGCGGTCGGCGCCGGGGCCGCAGGATCCGGCTTCTTCAGCTTGTTGAGCGTGCGAATGACCATGAACAGCACAAGGGCGACGATCAGGAACTGAAAGACGATCTGCAGGAAATTGCCGTACTTCCACAGCACTTCGGTCTTGCCGTCCGGACCCATGCCGAGGCTAACGGCGAGGTCGGTGAAGTTCACTCCGCCAATCACCTTGCCCAGCGGCGGCATGAACACGTCTTCCACCAGCGAAG
>DASQJS010000048.1:0-2194 GCA_035630995.1 Steroidobacteraceae bacterium
TCACGACCGCGCCGTGTGGGAAAAAGTGAAACACGATGCGCTCGCGCGCGAGCTGAAGCCTTCCCTGAGATTGCGCGGTGTCGATGCGGACGCATCCGTACTGGCGGCGGCGCGTGAAAATGCCGCACGCGCCGGCCTGGGTGCGCTCATTCAGTTCAGCAGCGGCCGGCTGGCCGATGCAAAACCCGCGGGAGAAGGCCCAGGCGAGAACAAGGGCTTTCTCGCCACCAATCCTCCGTACGGAGTGCGCCTCGAAGACCGCGAAACCGCGCGGGCGTTGATGAAACAGTTGGGAGACGTTCTGCGCGAGCGCTTTTCCGGCTGGGACGCGGTGATACTCGCGGGTTCCCCGGATGCAGGCCTCGAGCTCGGCATCCGCGCCGAGCGCGTGCACACGGTGTGGAACGGCGCCCTCGAGTGCCGCCTGCTGCGCCTGCACGTTTCAGCGGAAACGGAAAAGCAGATGCTGCACACGGGCCGTGGCGCGCGCATCGACGAATCGCTGGCGGAATCGCCGGGCTCGAAGATGTTCGGCAACCGTCTCGCGAAGAACATCAAGCAGCTCAAGGGCTGGGCGGAACGCGAAGGCGTGACATGCTTTCGGCTGTACGACGCCGACATGCCCGAGTATTCCTTCGCCATCGATCGATATACCGAGTTCGATGGAGCGAATACCTGGTTGTACGTGCAGGAGTACGCGGCGCCGAAAACCATCGAGCCCGAGGCGGTGCAGCGCCGGCGCGGCGAAGCCCTGGCGGCGCTGCCGGGCGTCACCGGCATACCCGTGGAGAAAATCCACCTGCGCCAGCGCCGGCGCACGACGCGCGGTGACCAGTACGAGAAGTTAGCCGAGAGCGCCGACTTCAAGCTCGTGGCGGAAGGCGGTTTGAGGTTCTGGGTCAACTTCACCGACTATCTCGACACGGGCCTGTTCCTCGATCATCGGGTCACGCGTGAACGGTTGCGCGCGGATGCCGCCAGCCGCCGCTTCCTGAATCTCTTCGCCTACACGGGCAGCGCAACGGTGTACGCCGCGGCCGGCAAAGCCCGCGCGACCACGACCGTGGACATGTCGGCCACCTACCTCGATTGGGCTCAGCGAAATCTGGCAGTGAACGGCTTTGCGGAACGCGAACATGAATTCATCCAGGCCGACTGCATCACCTGGCTGCGGAACGCGGCGGAGGACCGGCGCGTCTACGACCTGGTTTTTCTCGATCCGCCCACGTTTTCCAACAGCAAACGCATGGACGACATCCTCGATGTGCAGCGCGATCACGCCGGCCTGATCGACAGTTGCATGGCGTTGCTGGCCCCCGGCGGAAAGCTGGTGTTCTCCACCAACGCGCAGAAATTCAAGCTGGACGGCATGCTCGGCGAGCGTTACAAAGTCACGGACATCTCGCGCGCCACGCTGCCGAAGGACTTCGAACGCAATCCGCGCATTCATCAGTGTTACGAACTGGAGTCAGGAAAATGATCAAGAAAGGTTCCGCGGTCTGGAAGGGCACCCTGAAGGAAGGTACCGGCAGCATCTCCACCGAAACCGGCGTGCTGAAAAACGCGCCCTATGGTTTCAAGGCGCGCTTCGAAGACGGGCCGGGCACCAATCCGGAGGAGCTCATCGCCGCCGCGCACGCCGCCTGTTATTCCATGGCGCTGTCGGCGGGGCTCGGCAAGGAAGGGTTCACGGCAGATTCCATCGAAACCAGCGCGGCGGTGCGGCTCGAGAAAGTCGGCGATGGCTTCGCCATCACGCACAGCGATCTCATTTGTCTCGCGAAGGTGCCGAACATCACCGAGGCGAAGTTCGCGGAAATAGCCGAAATCACGAAGTCCGGCTGCCCGGTATCGAAAGTGCTCAACGCCAAGATTTCCCTGGTGGCGAAACTGACCTAGCTATTCGTCGTCATCTGTGTCGGGTGCGGACGGCTGTTCGAAGCGGTAGGCCAGTACCTTTCTGCCGTTCGCCGGCACGCGCAGCCGCCAGGCGAAGTCGCCGTACTTGCGGAAGGCACGCTGACTCGACTTCGATATCTTCGCGCGCGTGTGCACATACGCGTAATGGCGGATTTCGAGAGTCACCGGCACGCCCTTGGCGTTGAGTGCGTGCAACTCGACATCGGTGCGTTCGTCGAGATTCGCATCACGCAATTCCTCTGGATCGCCCGGATCGACGTCGATCGTCAGTGCG
>DASQJS010000049.1:0-2910 GCA_035630995.1 Steroidobacteraceae bacterium
CGGCGTGTCCGTCACCGGTGAGCAGCAGCGTCTGACTACCTTCCCGAACCATGAACATGAGCGAGGCGAGATTCGGCGTGGTGACCTCCGTGCGGTTTCCCAATTTCTTGGCGAGCTCGAGCTGCGAATCGACGAAGCTGCCAGCCTGGTGCGTCAGTGGAGCGAGCAGGCGATCGACATCGGAGGTCAACAGGTCTTCGTCCGCCTTGGCCTTGCGCCGGATGTCCGCGAGCGTTTCCTTGTTGGCGCGCAGCCAGTCATTCCACTCGTCGCGCAGCTTGCTGAGGTCCGCTTCGGCCGGGCCGACGATGATGAATTCCATCGTGCCCACTTTGAGTTTCGGTGGATTGGTCTTGAGCAACAGCATCAGTTTGTGTTTGAACTCGGGATTGACGGGAATCGCGAGCTGATCCGCGCCCGTGCGCCGCACGAGCTGCAATGCCTGCTTCTTGCTGAACGCGAGTTCAGTGTGCTTCTCGAAGATGGCTTTGCCCATGGGCCGCTGGCTGGCCGAGAGCACGGCACTGGTCGCGGCAAGCATCTCGCCGATCGCGCCCGCATTGTCCTTGAGCAGCTCGTGAAAGGCGTTGTGCCAGATCTTGCCGACTTCGGGCGGCCGCGCGCTCTTGGGCTTTTTCGGAGGCTTGTCACCCGCCTTCTTGTGCCTGGTCTGGAAGTCGAAGACGCGCCAGTCCATGAGGTCGTTCATCAATTGCAGCACGCCGGAAATGTGGTCGTCATCGATGTGCGAGACGTAGACCACGTCGAGTTGAGACTTGTTGGTGCTGAGCCTGGCGAGCGCCGGCGCGACGTGCTTCGTGTACGAAGAACTCATGCCTCCATCGACGAGCACGCGATTCTTCCCGGAAGCCGAAGTGAGCAGCAGGCAGTCACCCTTGTCTGACTGGAACACGCGAATTTTCATGTGCGGTCCCTGCGCTGGTTGATGACCAATGCATCCTGGACGGCGGCTTCGGCATCGAGCACACCAAAACCCGCGTCCTTGCGCCAGTTGTAGTCGTTGCCAGGCAGCGGCCGCGAAGTGCGCAACAGGATTCCGCGGATCTGCGCCGCGGTGAGGTTGGGCTGTACCGCGAGCATCAGCCCGATGACGCCTGCAACGTAGGGACAGGCCATGCTGGTGCCGGACATCGACACCCAGAGATCCTTCGCACCCGCAAATCCCTTGGCGGCGACGATGCCGGTTCCAGGCGCGGCGACGTCGGGCTTGGAGCGGCCGTCGCGGGTCGGCCCCTGGCTACTGCTGATGTTGATCAGCCTTCGCGATTCATCGAGGTTGGCGACGGACACGATGCGCTCACCGCAGGCGAGCGAGCTCACCGAGGACTCATCGACATTGGTCTTGTCCGAGAAAAACGAGGGAAAACGCCACATGCTCTTGGGCCCCAGCGGGCCGATCTGCTGCGGGTCGTCGCGCTCGATCCAGGCGTGAAACCCGCCATCGCGCACCTCCTTGCCCCTGATGCGAACCAGCCAGGTGCCGGCGCGCACGCCGATGACGGCGGGCTGCGACAACCGCGGGCTCAGGTAGATAGAGATGGTGTTGGCGCCGTTGGCGGAGTGATAGAGCTCGTTGTAGATGCTGATGAAGCTGCCATCCGGCAGCTGGCGGTTTTCGATGAACTGGCCCGGCTCGATTTCCTCGAGCCAGTCCATGCCCGGCGGACGCAACTGCACGGTGAAGCGATCCTGGGGGCCGTACCACAGTTCGAATTCGTTCTCGGAGATGTCGAGCACTCCGTTGCCGACGACGACCCACTCGAGCTCGACATTGAGACCCGCCTTCGGAATCCTGCCGCTGGCGTGGATCTGGCCCATCAGCCAGCCGTAGTCGTTCGGATCCTGCGTATCCGCGCGTGCCTGGCCGGAGTTTCCAGCGGCAACGGCAATGCTGACTCCCGGCTCATTGACGACCGCGTCTATCCATCGATTGATGGCGCTGCTCATGTCATGCGCGTGCCCGTTGGTCCCGAGGCTCACATTGATAGAGATGGGTTTCCTGCGCCGGCGGGCGAACGCCACCAGGTAGTCGACGGCGTCTGCGAGACGCGTGGAGTCGTAGAAGGATTTGCGGCGATCCATGTGCTCGGGCGGAATGTCGATGAGCACCGCAGCAATGTTCGCGTTGGGGCAGATGCCACGATTGCCGGCGGCAATGCTCGCCACGTGTGTTCCGTGCGATTCCGGTTCACGCTGTGACTGGCGCTCGATTTCGGTGGCCGGCACGCGCGCCGCTTTCGCTCCCTTGATGGCCGCGTTCAGGTGCACCTGGGTGAACTCGGCGCCATAGTTGAACTGCGCGTTGTCAGGTGGATTTCGGGCGTCGCCGCCCTGGTCCCAGATCGACAGGAAACGGGTGTTGCCCTGGGCATCGAGGAAGTCGGGATGCGCGAAGTCGAACCCCTGCACGTCGATGATGCCGATGATCACGTCCTTGCCACCCTTGTGACGCGCCGCGGAAGTGGTCTTCACGCGCGGCGTCGCAGGAGCGCTGACGGTGGCAGTTGAAACCAGGGGTTGCGGCGTCTTGAGCGGTTCGCCGAGCTCCACGAACCGCACCCGCTTGTCATTTGCCAGCCGCGGCAGATCGTCGAGGGAGACCATCGCCTTGGCGATGCGGCCGCGGCGCCCGGATTCCTTCACGAGCTTCGGTGGCAGGGCGTCCGAGGTCGTGGTGTGAATGAACACATTGGTCATCACCTGGCCGGTGAGCATTTTCAGGTGCGTCGGCTTGGACGCCTTGCGTTTGAACACCGCGCGAAAATCAGCCTTCGAAAGCGCCTCGTGACCTTCTCCGCGGATCTGCGGGATCTTGTCCAGCAGCCGCGTGTTGGTAACCTTTACCGCGGCGCTCATCTCGGCGCGGATGGCATTCACATTCGCATCGCC
>DASQJS010000050.1:0-7360 GCA_035630995.1 Steroidobacteraceae bacterium
CGCGTCGGCAACATCAGCGGAGTGCCTCAGGTCGCCTATGGCGGACAGGGCGGCTTCGGTGACGTCATCCTGCATCCGCGGTTCGCGGCCAACTCCATCGTCTACGTGAGTTATTCCGAGGCCGGGGACGGAAGCACAAGCGGTGCCGCGGTCGCGCGCGCCCGTCTCGAGCTCAATGGTGATGGCGGTGGCAGCCTCCAGGACCTCGGGGTGATCTGGCGCCAGGTGCCGAAAGTGGCCAGCGGCGGGCACTGGGGTCATCGCCTGGCGTTTGGACCCGACGGCATGTTGTGGATCACTTCGAGCGAGCGCCAGCAGTTCACGCCCGCGCAGGACATGAAGAGCAACCTCGGCAAGGTCGTGCGCCTGAAAGAAGACGGCTCGGTGCCCGACGACAACCCGTTCTACGCGCAGGGTGGCGTCACCGCACAGATCTGGTCGCTCGGCCATCGCAACTTGTTAGGTATCGCGTTCGCGCCCGACGGCAGGCTGTACACACACGAAATGGGACCGGCCGGCGGCGACGAGCTCAACGTCATCGAGAAAGGGGCTAACTACGGCTACCCCATCGTCTCGAACGGCAATCACTACAACGGGTCCGACATCCCCGATCACTCGACGCGCCCCGAGTTCCGGGCGCCGCTCGTGACCTGGAACCCGGTGATATCGCCCGCGGGGTTCATCATCTATTCCGGAAAGATGTTCCCCGATTGGACTGGAAACGGCTTCATCGGCGGGCTGTCATCGGAATCGCTGGTGCGCGTGGAGTTCGGCAATGGCAGCGCGCGTGAAGCGCAGCGTTTCGATATGGGCCGGCGCATCCGCGAAGTGGAGCAAGGCCCGGACGGCGCCATCTGGCTGCTCGAAGACCAGCGCAATCTCACCGGCGGACGGCTCCTCAAACTCACCCCTTGAAGGGTTCGACCTCGGGCGCGTCGTCGTGCTCGACCAGCTTCAGCATTGGCTGCAGCAACTGGTTCAGAATCGGATGGCGATGGCGCGCCCAGACGATCGTCTCCTCGGGCTTGCAGCCCAGCCTCGCCTTGGGCTCGAGCGCTGTCCGGCCGAACGACACGCGCCGCGCGCCGGATTCGATGGCACGCGCCAGCGACGCATGCAGCAGCCGCAGATACACCGGCACACCCTCGCCGGCCGCCTGACGGTCGAAGCCGATGTGATAGGCGAGCGCCGTTTCGCCATCCAGCACACTGACGATGAACCCGACGATGCGCCCATTACGGCGCGCCACGTGCACCCGCGCGTTCGCGCCAGCGAGTTCCGCCAGCTCCGGCCAGTAGCTGGCCGGGACAGTGAAGGGCCTCAAGCCCGCGTTGCCGTGCACCTGCAGATACAGCTGCTGCAGATCCGGCGCATGTGCCGCGACATCGTCCAGCAACTCGACACTGCAACCCGCTTCATCGAACTTCTTGAAAACACGATTCTTGATGTCGCTGCGAAACTTCGAGCTCAGGCTCTGCAGATAGTCCTCGTGGCGTCGCCAGGCAGGGTTGATCGTGAGCACCATGTTCGGCTCGGTTTCCACCACGCCGTAACTGAGTTTCCTGAGCACCGCACTATCCTGGCGAGCGGCTTCGTCGAAGTCCTTGAGCACTACGATGTCCGTGCTGCCAGCGAGTTTTTCCGCGCGGCGCACGCGGTAGACGACCTCGCTCACCGCCTGCCACACCTTGGTGCGATCCGCGCCGGCGGCAATGCTCACGCCGTGAAGGCCGTAAACCAGCAGGTTTCCGCACACCAGCACCCGCGTGCGCATCTTCGCGCCCAGCTTGCGCAGAAAGCGGCGGCGCCTCAGGTCGCCCAGGTTCGAGTGGTCCAGCGTCACGATCTGCAGGCAGACCGCCGCCACGGGCGCATCGCCATCGCTGATCAACGCGTACCGAGGCTCCACATTCGGCGGCCGCACTCGCTCGAACATGCGCTGGTAGGCCGCGGAATGGAAAACACTGCCCCCGTCGGTCGCCGCGCGCCAGCCTTCAGCCGACAACTGCGAGAAGCGGTCCGCGACGGCGATGGACATCGGTGACCGCCGGCGCAGCCGCTTGCGTTCTTCCATCGCCAGCGAGATCTTGTTGGTCAGTCTGCGCATTCAGATATCCGATTCGTCGAAAGCACCCGCATCTATCTTCTCATTCAGCTCACGCGCGCGTCTCTCGACTTCATCGAAATCGCTGCCGGCATCACGCTGGATGATGTCTCGGGGCGTTTCGTACGGCTGGCACTGCGAATCCCAGTTGCAACGGTATTTTTGCCACAAGGAGAGCCCTTCGCAGTTCGGCGTGCGCAGGCACGCGGCCAGTGTCCACGATAAATGGCGCCGCTTGCCTTCCGCTTCGTCATCGAGCGCGAGGGACGCGGCAACATTGCCGACCAGGAGAAAGACATCGGGATCCCGCGTGCGGAGCGCATCGACGATCAGCCTCCTGGCTTCCCAGCGCGCTTCACGGGCCTCTTCCGTATCTTGAATGTACCTGCTCGCAAGCGCCTTCTCAGCGGCCGAATTCGCCTGCGCAAGAGGATTGTCGACCGCGAGCGCTGCCGCCATCCAGTCATAGCCGTTACCAAATGGTGCGCCCTGGGATTGACTCAGCCGGCTGCAACGCTTCTCCAGCAGGTCCATGTCGTCGGGCTTGTAGAAGGAAGGCTGCGCTACGCTTTGCCTGGCTTCGTCGACTGTCAGTTGCCTGGGAGGCTTGTCCGGAAGGGTTTCGAAGAAATAGATCGAATAGACATAGACACATTCGTTGAGCGCGAGCGACAGCCAGTATCGCGCGTCACCATCGCCGTTTCTTGCCGGCCCGATCGCGCTTTCCGCGAAGGCCCAATAGTCGTCGGAATCCTGGAGTCGCTTGCGCCAGTCGGGAGCTGATGCAGCCGTCGAAGCTTCGACCTCGACGTTTGTCCTGGCCGCGGTTATCCGTGTCGGCTTACCTGGAATCGTGCCTGGTAATCTGGTCTTGGGGAAATCAGGTGATGTGGCCTGATTGGAGCTTGCGACTGCCGCGTCATGCTCGCGCGGGGTGTTGACTAACCACCACGACAGCCCTGCGAGCAACACCACGGCCGCGAAACCCGAGGATCGAGGGTTTTTCATCGCGATATCCGCCCTCTCACGCCAAAACGACTCTCCGATGTTTCAACGGACGGGCCGCACGCACAGGGTTGGTCAGATCGCCTCGGGAAGCCTCTCGTCATCGACCTTCGGCGAATTCACGCGCACGCTCACTTTGTGAGCCCGAAGCTGCTCGCCGGGATACTGAAGCAATGTTGTCCTGGCTTCCTGGGGTGTGCCCGTCAGCCACGCCTCCACATCTTCCATGCGCAGAATGGCCGGCATGCGCTTTTCGTCATGGATTTTCGCCATGAATTCGTTCGCCGGCAGCGTGATGATGGCGCAGCTTTCCACCACCGTCCGGTCGGCTTTCACGGACCTCTCCCACAGCGCGGCGAATGGCATGATTTCCTTGTTAGCCAGCCCGATGAACCAGGGTTGCCTGGGCGCATCGGGAATCATCTGCCATTCGTAAAAGCCTTCCGCCGGCATGATGCAGCGCTGTCCTTTTTTCCACGCGTCGCGAAAGGCCGGCGATGCCTCCATGGTTTCGATGCGCGCGTTCATGGTGGGGAATTTCGGCGCCTCACCTTTGAGGAATGGCGGCACCAGACCCCAGCGCATCATCACGCCTTCGCGCTCGCCGCCATCCGCAGCGATGCGCACCACCGGGACATCGCGCGCCGGCGCGACGTTGTAACTCGGCGAATCGCGCCAGTGCAGGCGCTGTACGCCAAGCGCCGTTTCGGCCTTGGCTTGTTTGGCAAGAATGTAGCGTCCACACATAGGGACAGCTTAGCGGTCGCGGCTTGACCGGAGCAAACGAGCGCTCCAGCATGCGTCGAAAATCCTGGGGAGCAGGAGAATGAAGAGTTTCCTTGCGGTACTTGCAGGTCTGGTAGTCACGATCGTGCTGTCGGTCGGAGTCGATGTGCTGCTGGTTTCCACCGGCTTGCTTCCAGCGAAGAGCGCCGACTATACGGATACGCACTGGGCAATTATTACGGGCTATCGCGTTGTGATCGCCATCTTCGGTTGCTGGCTGGCGGCTCGGCTCGCACCGGCAAGTCCGATGAACCACGCGCTGATCACCGGCGGCATCGGCTTGTGCATCGCAATTGCAGGCGCCATCTTCGCCTGGAACAAGGGTCCGGCATTCGGACCACACTGGTATGCGATAACGCTCGTGATCACCGCTCTGCCCTGTGCATGGATCGGTGGGAAAATTAATGGGGACACTCCCCAATTGCCAGCAAAAGGGGCCGCACCTCCATGAGCGATCCGCGCGTTGCCGACGCACTCGCCTGGCTCAGGAAACACTCGAAGAAATCCATTCGCGATGGCATGGCGCGTTACGCCATTCCGAGCGACAAGGCGCTCGGCGTGCTCATGGGCGACATCCAGAAGCTGGCCAAACTGCTCGGCCGCGACCACGCGCTGGCGCTCGAGTTGTGGAAGACCGATGTCTACGAGGCGCGCATGTTATGCGCGTACGTGGACGAGCCCGAGCGCGTCACGCCGGCACTGATGGATGCCCAGGCACGCGACTTCGACAACTGGGCCATCTGCGACACGTTGTGCTTCGCGTTGTGGGTGCGAACACCGCACGCGTTCGCGAAGATCAGGAAGTGGGCCAATCACAAGGATGAGTACGTGAAGCGCGCGTCATTCGCATTGCTCGCGAGCATGGCGTTGAAACACAAGGAGTCGACCGACGCCGACTACCTGCCCCTGCTGCCGCTCATGGAGAAGGCTGCCAGCGACGAACGCAACTTCGTGAAGAAGGCGGTGAGCTGGGCATTGCGCGGAGTCGGACGGCGAAGCGCCAGGCTCAACAAGGCTTCGCTGGTACTCGCGAAGAAGTTAGCCGCGTCGAAGGATGCGGCGCCCAGATGGATCGGCAAGGACGCGTTCCGCGAACTGTCGAGCGCCGCCGTGCAGAAGCGCCTGAAAAAGGTGTCAGGCACCGTTTCCTAGAAAACGGTGCCTGACCCCATTAAAGGGTCTTGCTGAAGTAGACGACGCGCTCGGTCTCTTTGAATCCCAGGGCGCGGTGCGCACGCTGGCTCGCCTCATTATCAAGCAGCGCGTCGGACGCCAGTTCCCGGCAACCGCGCGCCTTCGCCCAGTCACCGATGGCTTCGAACAGCCGGCGCGCGACCCCATGGCGGCGAAGCGCAGGCACCACGAAGACGCCCTCGACGAAACCGACCGGCGACGTTTCCGTGCCATTTACATAGTCGCTGCGGATCGAGCCTTCGATGAATCCGATCGGCTGGCGCTTCTCGTCGTACATCATGAGTTGCAGGAAACGCTCTGGCTGGGCGAGGCATATCGCCATATAGCCGCGATGCTCGTCGGCGGTCGCATCCGGCCATAGCGCCACGCGCATCTGCAGCCAGCCGGGCTGGTTGATTGCGCTGCAGCGTTCAATAGTGGCGGCCTTAAGGGGCATGCCCGGGAGGGTATCAGGACCGAGTCGATTTCATACAGTGCCCCACCCACACCGGTACTGGGTGGACGTGCGGCGGCCGTCCGGAAAAACTTCCGCCCATGCCCCTTCCCGCCAGCGCCATCGACAAACTCTCAGACCACTCAGGGTCTTACGTCATCTGCGTCTCCTGCCGCCAATGCCAGCACGAGCGCGAAATGGATCCGCGCTCCCTAGCTAACATCCTTGGCTGGAACGTCACATTGAAGCAGGCCTGCACTCGACTCCGCTGTTCGAACTGCCAGGCACGTGCTTTCAAAGTGGAGATCGCCTTCGACCGCAAACCTCGGGGATGGAAAGCCAATCCGTCCTGATGAATGTTGCCAGCTATTCCGCGGTGAATCGCAGCTTCGAGAACACGGCGCGCGGCGCGTCGCCACAGTCCACGTTACCGGCCGCGCCGGCGCGCTGCACTTTCTCCACGCTGATTGCGCACGCACCGATGTCGATGGGTGGCACGATGCGCCCGTTGAGCACGAGATACGGCACGAGACTAGCGGCTTCCTTGCCGTCCGGGACCGGAACGCGCAGCAACAGGTACTGATCGTCGCCCGCGCCGTATTCGAGCAGCGCAGTGCGCACACCGTTTTCGTACGAATACAGCCCGGGCGTCAGGGAGTGGCGCCCCGCCACGTCGAGCGGCAGTGAATATTCGCGACCGGCGTACGTGAACGTGGCCGTGCCATTCTTGAACGTGGCCTCCTGCCGACGCGCCCCCTCGCCCATGCGCGTGTTGTGCATGCGGCGGCCCGCGGGGACCGTGGTGGCGGTGACGCCGGAGGGAAGTTTCGCCAGCGTGAGCACGGCGACCGGCGTGCCGGACGCAAAACCGACGCGCTGCAGGTAGATAGCCAGCTTCTGGCCAGTCGGATACACATCGAAACCCAGCCCGCCTGGCAAGCCCGCCATGATCCAGTATTTCTTGCCGGCCTGTTCGAACTGCAACTCGGGCAGGTCACCACTGAAGAACATGTCCACCATATCAGCCGGCTGGCCGCGGCTGCTGACCCACGAGCTGATGAGCGGACGGAATCGGCTCGAAGGCTGGCGCTTCTGGCCGGTGAACGTGGCCGTGGTGGTGTACCACTGCCCTGGAGGCCCGAGTTCAGCCTCTTCGTTTTGCGAGCGTGCCGCGCCACCCATGACCTTGGCGAGCGTGGATGGCGTGTACGCTGAT
This sequence comes from Steroidobacteraceae bacterium, assembly GCA_035630995.1. Lineage (GTDB taxonomy): Bacteria > Pseudomonadota > Gammaproteobacteria > Steroidobacterales > Steroidobacteraceae > CADEED01. The sequence goes on from DASQJS010000050.1 coordinate 6,739, forward strand.
TCGTCAGTATCGCTCGCACCCGCTTGCGCCGCGGCGTCGCCACCGAAGAAAAGCGATGCGAAACAACCCAGCACCAGCGCGAATAACCCGCGGCGCAGTCCAGAGTTCGTCAAGATTTCGCTCCGGCGAAGATCGCTTCGATGGCGGCACTATCGGCGGGTCGCACGACGCGCCCCTTCTCCACGCCATCCTCCAGGTAGATGAGCGTGGGCCAAAGCTTCACACCGAATGACCGTCCGAGCGGCCGACCCTTGCCATCTTCCACCTTGATGTGGCGCACTGCAGGTTGTGCCTTCAACACCGTGGCGATATCGGCCTGCGCGGCCTGGCAGTAACCGCACCAGCTGGCTCCGAATTCGAGTACGAGGGGCTCGCGGGCAGCGTCGATTTCCTGACGCGTCGGTTCGTTCATTGCGCAATCCTAGGTGAAAATTCATGGATTCACCTACGTATAAATTCAAGGTGCTGTCGCTGGACAACGACATCATGCGGGGAGAATCTGTCGACTCTTGTGGAGGCCTAGTGGGCACTAACAACATCGTCTTGATCCACGGGTTATGGATGACGCCGCTCAGTTGGGAGTTTTGGGCGCACCACTACACGGAACGTGGATACAGCGTGT
>DASQJS010000051.1:0-6169 GCA_035630995.1 Steroidobacteraceae bacterium
GGCTGGCCGGACCAGACCGTTTCACTGAAGCAGTTCTACCCGACCAGCGTGCTGGTCACGGGTTTCGACATCATTTTCTTCTGGGTCGCCAGGATGATCATGATGGGCCTGAAGTTCCAGGGCGACGTGCCGTTCAAGGATGTGTACATCACGGGTCTCATCCGCGACGAACACGGCGACAAGATGTCGAAGACCAAGGGCAACGTCATCGACCCGCTGGATATCATCGACGGCATTGCGTTGAACGACCTCGTCGCCAAGCGCACCACCGGCCTCATGCAGCCGCATCTCGCCGCCGGCATCGAGAAAAACACGCGCAAACAGTTTCCCGACGGCATCGCCGCGTTCGGCACCGATGCGCTGCGTTTCACTTTTGCTTCGCTGGCCGGACCGTCGCGCGACATTCGCTTCGAACTGGGGCGCGTCGGCGGCTACCGCAATTTCTGCAACAAGCTGTGGAACGGCGCGCGCTTCGTGCTCATGACCGTCGAAGGTGACGCGGGCCAGGGAGACCTCGCCGGCGCTGCCGAACTCTCCGTGGCGGATCGCTGGATCGTCTCGCGCTTCGCGGCCACGCTGGCGCAGGTAGATAGCGCGCTCACCGAGTATCGCTTCGACTACGCCGCGACCGCGCTGTATGAATTCACCTGGTACGAGTTCTGCGACTGGTACCTGGAGCTGACGAAACCCGTCCTGCAGGGCGAGGCCAGCACCGAGGCGCAGAAGCGTGGCACGCGCCGCACGCTGGTGACGGTGCTCGAGGCGCTGCTGCGCGCGCTGCATCCGATGATGCCTTTCATCACCGAAGAGATCTGGCAGCGCGTGCATCCGCTGGCGGCGCCGCTGCTCGCCGCGCGGAAGACGCGCGCCAACCAGGGAACCGCGGACAGCGTGATGCTCGCGGCCTACCCGGCCGCCAGCGACTACGCGCGCGACACGGACGCCGAGTCGCAGGTGAGCCTGCTCAAGGAATTCATCCTCAAGGTGCGCCAGATCCGCGGCGAGATGAACATTGCGCCCTCGCGCAAGATCCCGCTGCTGGTCCGCGATGCCGACGAGCAGGCGCAGCTGCTCATCCGCACCAATGCGCACTATCTACATCGCCTGGCCGGCCTCGAGAGCCTGAAGGTTCTCGGCTCCGGTGATGCCGAGCCCGTTTCGGCCAGTGCCATGGTGGTGGCCACCACCCTGCTGGTGCCCCTGGCGGGGCTCATCGATGCCGCGGCCGAGATCGACCGGCTGACCAAGGTCATCGGGAAGAACGAATCCGACATCAGCAAGTTGCGCGGCAAGCTGGGCAATGAGAGTTTCGTGAAGAATGCCAAGCCGGAGCTGGTCGCGGCCGACCGGGTGCGCCTCGCCGAACTCGTCGCGCAGAACGAAAGCATGGGCAAACAGCTCGAACGGGTGCGGCGCCTTGGCGGAAGCTGAAGCGCCATCACGATTAATCTGCGGCCCAGGGATATAGTCGGATCGTGAACCCGCCACCAGCCGCCCTGAACCCCGCGCTTGCCCAGGCCCTGGCCGCGCTCGACCGCGTCATCCTCGGCAAGTCCGAGGCCGTGCGCCTCGCGCTCACCTGCCTGCTGGCACGCGGCCACCTGCTTATCGAGGACGTGCCCGGCGTCGGCAAGACCACGCTCGCGCACGCGTTGGCGCAGGTGCTGGGCCTCGCCTGGCAACGCGTGCAATTCACCAGCGATCTGCTGCCCGCCGACATCATCGGCGTCTCGGTTTTCGATGCGGCGAGCGGCGGCTTCTCTTTCCGGAAAGGTCCGATATTCACCCAGCTGCTGCTGGCCGACGAAGTGAACCGCGCCAGCCCCAAGACGCAAAGTGCGCTGCTCGAGGCAATGGAAGAGCGCCAGGTCAGTGTCGACGTCACCACCTATCGGCTGCCGGACCCGTTTTTCGTGGTCGCCACGCAAAATCCGTTCGAGCAGCTCGGCACCTTCCGCCTTCCGGAATCACAGCTCGACCGGTTCCTCATGCGAATCTCGCTGGGTTATCCCGACGCGGCCAACGAGCGGGCGCTGCTCGCCGAAGGCGATCGCCGCGAGCTTCTCTCCGGCATGACGCCCGCGCTGAACCCGGACGGCGTGCGCGAACTGCAGGCCGCCGCGCAACGCGTTCACGTGGCGCCGGCGCTGCTCGAATATGTGCAAACGCTGATCGCGAGCACGCGCCAGCGCACCGACGTGTTGTTGGGCCTGAGCCCGCGCGCGGGCCAGGGCCTGGTACGCGCCGCGCGCGCGTGGGCCATGCTCGCGGGCCGGGACATGGTGATTCCCGAAGACGTGCAGGCGGTGTTCGCGCCCGTCGCCTCGCACCGCCTCGAACGCGCGGGCGTGGCTACCGCGCTCGATCACGCTGCATTCATCGCCGAGCTCAAGCGCGGCGTGCCGGTACCGGTGTAGATAGCCCGATGCTGGTGCCGCCGCTAACGGTGCCAACGCTGCCGGGCCGAATTGGAGTCCGGCAAATCGACGGAGCGGATTCGGTGGCGCGATGAGCCAAGTTATCCCGGTTTCCCGGCCCGGCACCGTCAGCCGCCTCTTGGGCGCCTGGGCGCGCCGGCGGCAAGGCGACGACCGGTTGCCGGTCGTCATCAGCACACGTCGCGTCTACATCCTGCCGACGCGCGCCGGCCTCGCGTTCGCGGCATTGGTGTTCATGATGCTGCTCGCCGGGCTCAACTACACGAACAGCGTTGCGCTGATGATCACCTTCCTGCTCGCCGGCTTTGGAATGATCGCGGCGCACCTCACGCACCGCAACCTGACGGGCGTGGCGCTGCGAACCGTGGCCGGCGTCGACGCCTTCGTGGGCGAGCATGGCCGGCTGCTCGTGACCCTGGAGAATTCCGCGGATACCGCGCGACTGGCGCTCGCGTGTGAAGTCACCGGCGCGCCGCGCGCGGCCGTGGACGTACCAGCCGGCGGCACGGCTCGTGCCGATGTGGAACTTTCACTCACACGCCGCGGCCGACTCGAGGTCGACCGCATCACGCTGTCGACGATGTTTCCGTTCGGCCTGTTCCGCGCCTGGACCTACGTACACATCAAGGCAAGCCTGCTCGCCTGGCCGGTGCCGCGCGGCCGTCGCGAGACACCACCCGAGGCTTCGAGTGGCGGCAATGCGCCGGCCGTGCATCGCGTCGGCGATGAAGAATGGGCAGGCTTGCGCGAATTCCGCAGCGGCGATTCGCCGCGCCAGGTGGCCTGGGGCGCGTATGCGCGCGGCCGCGGCCTGCTCGTGAAGACCTATCAATCTCCGGCGGCTCATCATCGCCTGTTCGATCTCGCCGCGGTGCCGGGCACCGATCTCGAGCAACGCCTCGAACAACTGTCGGCGTGGATCGTCGCCGCCCATGCGCGTGGCGAGCGCTACGGCCTGCGACTCGCGGACCACACGCTGCTGCCGGACAGCGGCAACGAACATCGGGCGCGCTGCCTCAACGGGCTCGCGCTCTTCGGCACCGGTGAAACATGGTAAGCGCGGCCGCGCGATCCACGTCGGCCGCCACGCTGGTATTCGTGGCCAGCGTGTTGCTGATCGCCACGGACGCGCCCGCGTGGTGCGTGGTCATCGCGCTGGCCGCCGCCATGTGGCGCGTCCTGGTGGCGCTCGGCCACGTCGCCCCAGTGAAGCGGTTTGCGGGCATGCGCTTCGTGCTGGGCGCGATCACGGCGGCGCTGGTGATCGCGGTGGCAGCGAGTTTCCGGACGCTGAATGGACTCGCGGCCGGCACCGCGCTCCTGCTGGTGATGGGCGCACTGAAGTTGCTGGAGTCCCGCTCCCGCCGCGACGATGGCATCGTGATCGGCGTCGCACTGTTCATGCTGCTCGCCTCGGCGCTCGCCACGCAGTCGCTGATCCGCGTTCCCTTCTATCTACTGACCGTGTGGGGCGCCTGTGCGGCGATCGCGGTCGTCGCAGATCGCGGCGGCGCACTGACACCGAAGGCGGCGCTGCGCCTGTCGGCGCGCGCGCTGGCGATGTCCATTCCGCTGGCCGCGGCGTGTTTCCTGTTTTTCCCGCGGGTCACCGGCCAGTTCTGGGCCCTGCAACGCGGCGATGAAGCAACCACCGGCCTGTCCGGCGAAATGACGCCGGGCGGCATCGGCAGACTGGCGATCGATTACGTTCCTGCGTTCCGTGTCCGGTTCGAAGGCAAGCCGCCACCACCGCCCGATCTGTACTGGCGCGGTCCGGTGCTCAACGAATTCGATGGATTCACCTGGCGCAGAAGCCGCGGTGCGTACCATCCCGGTGCGCGCCTCGAGATGGTGGGCGCACCGATCAGGTATCGCGTCACTCTCGAGCCCAGCCAGCAGAGATGGTTGTTCGCGCTCGACACCGTCGATACGGTTTCGCGCCGTGACGTCTTCATCGCGTTTCAAGACCGGCAACTGTCGGTGATCGAACCGATTACCAGTACGGTCAGCTACGACGCGGTTTCCTACCTGCAGACACACAGCCAGGGGCCGCTCGCGAATTCAGGCCGGCGTCACGAAACCAGGTTACCGCCCGATCGCAATCCGCGGGCTCGTGCACTGGCGCTCGATCTTCGCGCACGCACCGGCAGCGACGCCGAATTCGCACGCGCGGCGCTCGCCTGGTTTCGCGACAATGGCCTCGTATACACGCTCGAACCTGGCGTCACCACGATCGACTCGGTCGATACCACTCTGTTCGACAGCAAGCAGGGCTTCTGCGGCCACTTTGCGTCCGCGTACGCCACCATGATGCGCGCGGCGGGAGTTCCGGCACGCATCGTCACCGGTTACCTCGGTGGCGAATGGAATCCCGTCGGCGGCTATCTCCTCGTGCGGCAATCGGATGCGCACGCCTGGACGGAGATCTGGCTGGAGGACACGGGCTGGACGCGCGTCGACCCCACGGCTGTCGTCGCGCCAGGGCGCCTGCAGCGCGGCATATTCGACCTGCTGTCCGAATCAATGTCGGGCAGGAGCAGTTTCAGGCGCAGCACATGGCTCATTCGCCTCGACCATCTGTGGGACGGCGCCAATCACTGGTGGCAGGAGCGCGTCGTGGATTTCAACTTGCGCTCGCAGCTCGATCTGCTGCGCAAACTCGGTTTCGATTCGCCGTCATGGCAGCAACTGGGATGGGCATTCACTGCCGGCCTCGTTGCCTGGATCGCGTGGGTCAGCCTGGCGTTGCGCCGGGGAGTGGCGCGCAAGAAGACGGACCGGATAGCACGTGCCTGGATGCGTGCCACACGCAAGCTGGCGCGTGTCGCGCCGGCGCGGGCGCCGGCCGAAGGCCCGATGGAATACGCGCGCAGAGTCGGCGCGCATCGCCCCGATCTGGCAGTTCGCGTCGATGCACTCGCCTCGCGTTATGCCCGCCTGCGCTTCGGACGTGACGCCAGCCACCACGACTTGGCCGCATTCGAACGCGAGGTCAGGAATCTTGCCGTGTGATGGGAACGCGCCACAACAGCACGCCGCCAACTACGAACAACAGCACCAGCGAGATGATCGAGGCGCGCTCGTTGTGCGTGAGGCCGGCAACAATCGCGATGAGCAGTGGTCCGAGCACGGTCGCGAATTTGCCCATCATGTTGTAGAAACCGAAAAACTCCGCGTTCTTGCCCTCCGGCACCAGGCGGCCGAACAGCGAACGCGACAGGCTCTGCACGCCGCCCTGCACGAGGCCCACGGTTACCGCCAGCGCATAAAACTCGCCCACCGAATCCAGGAAGTACGCGTACACCGTGATACCGGCGTACACCACGAGGCCGATGAGAATGCCGCGTTTCGCCCCGATGCGATCGCCGAGATAGCCAAAGAACAGCGCCGCCGGGAATCCCACGAACTGCGTCACCAGCAACGCCGTGAGCAGACTGTTGGTGTCGAGCCCGAGTGAAACGCCGTAGTTCACCGCCATCTTGATGATGGTGTTGACGCCGTCGATGTAGAACCAGTACGCCAGCAGGAACATCGCGATGGTGCGGTACTGGCGCACGTGGGCGATGGTCGCTCCGAGTTCGCGGAATCCCACGCGGATCGCCTCCGCGAACCCGAGGTGCGGACCGCGTTGCTGCTCCCGCACCACTCGCATCAGCGGAATCGTGAACACCAGCCACCACACCGCAACGGTGACGAAGGATGCGCGCACGGCCTGCGACGCATCCGCGAGG
>DASQJS010000052.1:0-5907 GCA_035630995.1 Steroidobacteraceae bacterium
CACGGCACGGACCTCGCCACCAGCGTCGACGGCATCCCCGTGAACATGCACACGCACGGGCACGGCCAGGGCTACACCGACATCAACTTCGTGATTCCCGAGCTGCTCGACCGCATCGAGTACAAGAAAGGCACGTACTACGCTGACGAAGGCAACTTCTCCGCCGCCGGCGCCGTCGACCTCAAATATCGCCGCAGGCTCGACGACACGATGCTGTCGCTCACCGTGGGTGAAGACTCCTACGCTCGCGCCCTGCTCGCCGGCTCTGCCAATCTCGGCGGCGGCGACCTGCTCTTCGGTCTCGACTACGGCGTCACCGATGGACCCTGGGATCTTCCCGAAGACCTGAGCCGCGTGAATGCGCTGGTGAAGTATTCGCACGGCGAACCCGGCGACGGCTATGCACTGACCGTATCCGGGTACGACGGCAGTTGGGATTCCACGGACCAGATTCCCGAGCGAGCCGTGGACTCGGGCTTGTTAGACCGCTTCGGCTACGTCGATGGCACCGACGGCGGCGAGTCGCATCGCTACTCGTTCAATTTCGAGATTGCGAAACCGCTGGGTGAATGGAACCTCGAGGCCAACGCCTATGCACTCGACTACCAACTCGATCTGTTCTCGAATTTCACGTACGCCCTGGACGCTGCGGACGGCGATCAATTCGAACAGTTCGACGATCGCCAGGCGTATGGCGTGCACGCCGAAGTCCGCCGTGCAAACCGCATCGGCAACCTGCCCGGCCAGTTCCGCGCAGGAATCGAATCCCGCTTCGACGACATCGGCAAGGTGGGCCTCTATCTCACCGAAGGCCGCATGCGCCGGTCGACCGTCCGCGAGGATGCCGTGCAACGCCTGGGATTCGGCTTTTTCATCGAGCAGCAGCTGGAAGCCACGGACTGGCTGCGTGTCATTGCAGGCCTGCGCCATGATCTCGCCGACTTCGACGTCGACAGCGACCTCGACGCGAACAGCGGTTCCGCCAGCGACAGCATCACCAGCCCCAAACTCTCGTTCGTATTCGGGCCGTGGGCCGACACGGAATTCTTCATCAATGCCGGACGCGGTTTCCACGAGAACGACGCGCGTGGCACCACGATTACCGTGGATCCCGCGGACGGCTTGACCACCGCTGATCGCGTCAACCCGATGGTGCGCGCCAGCGGCGCGGAAGTGGGCGTGCGCACCGCAATCCTGCCGTACACCCAGCTCGCGTTGACCTGGTGGAAACTGGATCTCGATTCCGAACTGCTCTACGTGGGTGATGCCGGCGCTACCGAAGCGAATCGCGCCAGCGATCGCCATGGCGTTGAGCTCGGCGTGTACGTGACGCCGCGCGAATGGCTCACGCTCGATGCCGATCTCGCCTGGTCGCACGCGCGCTTCAGCGAATCCGACCCCGCCGGAAATTACATTCCCGGCGCCGTGGAAAGCGTGGCCTCGGTAGGCGTTGCCCTTCAGCACCCGAGCGGGTGGTTTGGCGGCGCGCGCTACCGGCACTTTGGCAGCGCGCCGCTCATCGAAGACGACAGCGCGCGTTCCGAGCCCACGACGGTGGTCAATCTCGAACTGGGACACCGTTTCAAACGTTTCTCGCTCTCGCTCGCGGCCTACAACCTGTTCGATTCGCACGACAACGACATCACATATTTCTATGAGAGCCAGTTGCCCGGCGAAGGTGCACCGGTCGAAGACCGCCATTTCCACCCGGTGGAGCCGCGCACACTGCGCCTGACGGTCGAAACACGTTTCTAAGGTTGTGAGCGCGGGATGCCACGCCACGCGTAGAATCCGCGGCCATGCTTGCTCTGTCTTCGCGCGCCTTGAACCTGGCCGCCGCCCTGGTCGCGGCGTGCCTGCTTGCGCCGGTATCCGCGGCCCAGGCGCCGCCGAAACCGGCAACCACTACCAAGAAGCCCGCCACCACTAGTTCGAAACCCAAGCCGAAGCCCGGTACCCCCGCGGCGAAGAAGCCTGCGAAACCCGTTGCACCGCCACCGCCCCCACCGCCTCCGCCCGTGGAACTCATCGGGCTCATCGTCATGCCCGCGGACGCCATGCGCGCGGGTCCGCCTTCCGGCGCATTCGATGGTGAAGGCCGCCGCGCGGCCGCACCGCGCTTCGACGCCCAGCCCGTACAGGGCGTGAGCTCCATCAAACCCGGCACCACCGCCGGCGCCTGGTGGGCGCTCTCGGACAATGGCTTCGGCGGCAAGTGGAACAGTTCCGACTACCGGCTCTGCATCTATCTATTCGACGTACGGCCGCGCACCGAGCCCGGTGGTGACTCGCGCAATGCGCTTCAGGCCGTCATCGAACTATCCGATCCGGCGAAGTTCTTTCCATGGCGCCTCGCGGAAGAAGGCTCGCCCGAGCGGCTGCTCACGGGTCTCGACGCCGATCCGGAGTCGCTGGTGACGATGCCGGACGAGTCATTCTGGATCGGCGACGAGATGGGCCCCTGGCTGCTGCATTTCTCGATCGACGGCGAGTTGCTGGCGCCGCCGGTGGAACTGCCGGACAACGTGCGCTCGGCGGATCATCCGCTGGCCATCGCCCGCGCTGATATCCCGCGGCTTCCGCATTCACGCGGCATCGAGGCCATGGACCTCGCCGGCGACAACAAGACGCTGGTGTCCATTCTCGAAGGTACGGTGGGCGGTGACACGCCAAGAACGCTGCGCGTGCAGCGCTACGACACGTCTGCCGGAAAGTGGCTGCCCGGCACTCTTATATATGAGCGGGACACCGACACGACCTCGGTCACCGACCTGTCCCTTGTTGAAGGCAACCGGTTCGTGGTCATCGAGCGCGACGACCAGCAGGGCGACGCCGCCCGCGCCAAGCGCGTGTATTCCATCGATCTGGACCGTGCGCTGCCCGGCAAGCCCTTGCAGAAGAAGCTGGTCATCGACCTGCTGACCATCGGCAATGCGCGCGGCCTGGCCTTGACGGCACCGGGCGCGCCATTTCGCTTTCCGTATCTGACGACCGAGTCCATCCAGGTGCTGGACCGCAAGCACGTCGTCATCGTGAACGACAATAACTACCCCGCCATGGGTGGCCGCGGCGCGTCTGTCAAAGACGCCACGGAATGGATCTGGCTCGAACTGGCCAATCCCCTGTAACGTGACACTGATCGCCCTCAAGAACGCGGAACTCGCGTTCGGCCTGCATCCGCTGCTCGATGGCGCTTCGATCGCCATACAGGCCGGTGACCGGGTCGGACTCATCGGCCGAAACGGTACCGGCAAGTCCTCCTTGCTGAGCGCATTGCTCGGAAAGATTCCGCTCGATGCCGGCGAAGTACAGCGCCGGCCGGGCCTCTCCATCGCCAGTGTCGAGCAGGAGCCGGTGCTGCCGCCCGCCGGGACGTTGCGCGAGTCGCTGGTACTGCTCGGCGATTTCGCGAACATGCACGACGACCGCGCGCTGTGGGCGCGCGAAGCGCGGCTCAACGAATTCCTGCAACGGTTCTCGGTCAATCCCGATTCATCGCCGGCTTCGGTTTCCGGTGGCGAGCGCAAGCGCGCCGCCCTCGCGCTGGCGTTCGCGATGAATCCCGACCTGATGCTGCTCGATGAGCCCACCAACCATCTCGACGTCGACGGCATCGAGACACTGGAAGGGTTGCTGCAGCGGAATGTCACCTGCATCGTCATCACGCACGACCGGCACTTCCTCGACCAGGTGGCGAATTCCATCGCCGAGCTCGATCGCGGCATCCTGCGCACTTTTCCGGGCAACTACTCGGTGTACGAGGAACGCAAGGCCGAGATAGACATCGCCGAAGACCTTGCGCACCGGCGCTTCGAGAAATTCTGGGCGCAGGAAGAAGTGTGGATCCGCAAGGGTGTCGAAGCGCGGCGCACGCGCAACGAGGGCCGGGTGAAGCGCCTGGAACATCTGCGCGAGGAGCGCGCCGCCAGGCGCGAGCGCATCGGGCAGATCAAGCTCACCGTGGATACCGGCGAGCGCTCCGGCAAGCTGGTAGCCGAGCTCGAGAACGTCGGCAAGAGTTTCGGCGGCCGCGCGATTCTCGACGACGTAAGCTTGCGCGTGATGCGTGGCGACCGCGTGGGCTTGTTAGGCCCCAACGGCGCGGGCAAGACCACCATGATCAAGCTCATCGTCGGCACGCTGGAGCCGGACAGCGGGCGCGTGCGCCGCGGCACCAACCTGCAGGTCGCCTACTTCGATCAGCTGCGCGATCAGCTGGACCCAGAGCGCACGCTGGCCGAAACCGTGAACCCTGGCTCCGACTGGGTGCAGATAGGCGAGAACCGCAAGCACATCTCCAGCTACCTGCAGGAATTCCTGTTCGACAGCCGCCGCGCGAACGCGCCGATCCGCATGCTGTCGGGCGGCGAGCGCAACCGGCTGCTGCTGGCGCGCCTGTTCGCGCGCCCGGCCAACATGCTGGTGCTCGACGAGCCCACCAACGATCTCGACATCGATTCGCTCGAGCTGCTCGAAACCATGCTGGTGGACTACACCGGCACGCTGCTGCTGGTCAGCCACGACCGCACGTTTCTCGACAACGTGGTCACGCAGACCATCGCCTCCGAAGGCAAAGGACGATGGGGCGAATACGTCGGCGGCTACAGCGACTGGCTGCGGCAGCGATCGCTGCCACGGGCCGCCTACGGCGCGCCTCGCGGCGTCGCCGCACCACCGGCCGCTCCAGCCGCTCCCAAGCGCAAGCTCAGCTTCAAGGAGCAACGTGAGCTCGACGGGCTGCCCGGTGAGATCGAAAAGCTCGAAGGCGAGCAACTCGCTCTGACGCAGAAGATCTGCGAGCCGGATTATCACCGCGCCGGCGCCGAGCAGATGCGCGTCGATCGCGAGCGCGCGAGCGAGCTCGCGACGCTGATTGCGGCGCGCATGGAACGCTGGGAGGCGCTCGAAGCGCTGGCATCGCAGGTGGCGGGCGGCAAGTCATGAAGCCCGGCACGACCAACAAGCCGCCCGCCATCCGCATCTGGAAAGAAACCGCGCATCGCGGCGGCAAGGGCGTGAGCGCCATCCACGGGATTCCGTTGCCCGGCCCGGCGCTCGAAGAGATCTGCAGCCAGCTCAAGAAGAAGTGCGGCACCGGCGGCACGGTCAAGAACGGGGTCATCGAGATCCAGGGCGATCACCGCGACCGGCTGGTCGAGGAACTCAGGAAGCTCGGCTACAGCGACGTGAAGAAGGCCGGCGGCTGACCGCCAATGCATCCGCCGCCGCTTTCATGACGTAGTTAGGAATGAGTGGCCGCCGTTTCCCTCGGCGCACCACCAATGCCCACTATCTTGTGAAGGAGTCCGTCATGCGGAAGAATCGTCTGCGCCCACTCGTGCTGTTGATGTTGCTGCCTTGCGCACAGGTATTCGCCACCGAGCCTTTGCAAACATCCACAAAGCGGCTCGACGTCCGCGCCCCCGCACAGATCATCCGCGACGAAGACGGTGTATCGCATATCTTCGCATCGACCGAACGCGACCTGCTGTTCCTTCAGGGCTACGCGCAAGCGCGCGACCGGTTGTTCCAGATGGATACGCTTCGCCGCCAGGCCGACGGCAGTCTGGCGGAGCTCCTCGGTGCATCGGTGTTGCCCAGCGACATCCAGCTGCGCACGATCGGCATCCGGCGAGCCGCGGAGGCAACGCTGCCGGCGTTGTCGGCGGAGACGCGTGCGGGCTTCAAGGCCTACGCCGCGGGCGTGAACGCGTATACCGCTTCGCATCCGTTGCCGCCAGAGTATCAGCGCCTCGAAATCACGCGCTTTCGCCCGTGGACCGAGGCCGATTCAGTGTCCGTCCTCAAGCTGATCACCTTTCAGCTGTCGTTCGAGTTGAGCGAGTTGCAGGCGACGGTCGCGCTGCGCTCGTACCAGGCGGCGGGTGCGCAGCGCGGCTTCGATGG
>DASQJS010000053.1:0-11966 GCA_035630995.1 Steroidobacteraceae bacterium
CGTCAGTACCAGGTCAACCCGCTGCATCTGTACGAGGAGCGCCGGCCAAAGCCGTTCAAGGATCCGCCGGAGGGCGCCAAGTCCAACCGCCGGCCGCTCACGCACTACTACCTGCGAATCCGTACCAAGGGCGGCGTCGAAGGAATTTACGGCATGGTGGACAAGGAAGCCCTGCCCGTCTTGTTAGGCACGCTGCGACCGCTCGTCATCGGCCAGAACGCGCTGGCGGTCGAACGCATCTGGGACCAGATGTATCGCTCGAACCGCCATTCGCGCGCCAGCCATTACATGATGGCCATCAGCTACATGGACAACGCGTTGTGGGATCTGCGTGGCCGTCATTTCGGCGCGCCGGTGTTCCGCCTGCTGGGGGGCCCGACACAGTTGCCCGTGCGCGTGTACGGCAGCTGCCTCGGCTTCTCCATCGATCCGCCGCTGGCCGGCAAGCGCGCCGCACAGTTGAAGAAGGATGGATTCATTCACCAGAAATGGTTTCTGGGATTCGGCCCTGGCGACGGCGCACGCGGCATGGATCTCAATGTGCAGCTCGTGAAAGCGCTGCGCGAGGCAGTGGGCGATGACGTGCAGATCATGTTCGACGCCTACCAGGGTTGGGACCTGCAATACGCGATCGAGTGGTGCCGAAAGGTCGAGCAGTACCGGCCCTACTTCGTCGAAGAGGCCGTGCCCATGTCGGACCTCGAGAGTTTCATCCGGCTATCGAAAGCCACCACCATTCCGGTTGCCACCGGCGAACACCTGTACGGCCGCTGGGAAGCCGAGCAGTTCTTCAAGACGGATGCGTTGCAATTCATCCAGGCGGATCCCGAATGGTGCGGCGGCGTGAGCGAAACCGTGAAGGTTGCGCACCTCGCCTCGGTGCACGGCGTGAAGCTGCTGCCGCACTGTCACAACGTGCACGCCGCCCTGCACATCGTCGCGAGCCAGTCTCCGTCGGTGTGCCCTTTCGGCGAGTACCTCATCAATCATGTCCCGGAGAAGCTCCACTTCATGAAAGATCCGCTGCTCACCACCAATGGGCTGGTGCAACTCTCGGAGAAGCCGGGCTTCGGAATCGAGCTCGACCCGGCGAAAGTGGAAAAGCAGGAAATTCTGGTTACGCTCTGACGTTCACCCGCCGAGAGGATTGGAAATGCGAAGTTTTGCCGCCGTTGTGTTGAGTTTGGGTTCGCTGGTTACCGCGCACGCCGCCGATATCACTGCGAGTCGCCAGACCGCCGCCTCGAAGCAGGCTCGCGCCGGCGAAGCGGAATTCCGCGCGCTGTACAGGGAGCTCGTGGAGATCAACACCACGCTGTCGGTCGGGTCATGCACCGAGGCTTCCAATGCGATGAAGGCACGCTTGAGCGCCGCGGGTTACGCGGACGAGCAGCTGCAGGTCATCGTGCCTCCCGGACGGCCGAAAGACGGCAATCTGATCGCCGTGCTGCCGGGCAGTGACCAGTCACTGAAACCAATCCTGCTGCTTGCACACATCGACGTGGTCGAAGCCAATCGCGCCGACTGGGAACGCGACCCGTTCAGGCTCGTCGAAGAAGGCGGATTTTTCTACGGGCGCGGTTCGTCCGACGACAAGGCCATGGCCGCGGTGTTCGCGGACTCGATGGTTCGATTCAAGCAGGAAAAGTACCGGCCAAAGCGCACCATCAAGCTCGCACTGACCTGCGGTGAAGAAACACCGAACACCTTCAATGGTGTGAGCTACCTCATCGAGCACCACCGGGATCTCATCGATGCCGGCTTTGCGCTCAACGAAGGCGGCGGCGGGCGATACGACCAGAAGACCGGCGTCTATCGGTATGTCGCGGTGCTGGCGTCCGAGAAGGTCTACCAGGACTTCACGCTGACCACGCACAATCAGGGCGGGCACTCGTCTCGCCCCACGCCGGACAACGCGATCTATCAACTCGCGCATGCGCTCGACAAGATCGAAGCGCATCAATTCAAGGTCGAGTTCAACGAAACCTCGCGGGCGTATTTCGAGAAGTTCGGTGTCATCGAGGGTGGCGAGAAAGGCGCCGACATGATCGCGGCGGCGAAGAACGGCGATGCCGCAGCCATCGAACGACTCAAAAAGGACCCGTCCTCCAACGCCATCCTGCGCACCAACTGCGTGGCCACGCAGCTCGCCGGTGGCCACGCGCCCAATGCTCTGCCGCAGCGCGCGACCGCCAACGTCAATTGCCGCATGTTCCCGGGCCGAAGCGCGGAGGAGGTCCGGCAGGAGCTCATCGCGGCGATCGCCGATCCGGGCGTCAGCGTCGAGTTCCAGGCGACGCCGGAAAAGCCCGGCGCGGGGCCGGCGTTGTCACGCGAAGTCATGGGACCGATCGAGGCATTGGCGCGCGACATGTATCCGGGCGTCGCCGTGATTCCAACCATCAGCTCGGGCGCCACCGACGGGCGATTCCTCACGCCGGCCGGCATTCCGACGTATGGTGTCTCCGGCATGCTGGGGGATGGCGCGACGGGCAACGCACACGGACTCAACGAGCGTATTCGCGTGCAGACGCTGATCGAAGGACGCGAGTTTCTCTACCGGCTCACGAAGGCATACGCGGGCGGAAAATAGCGCGAGCGGAAATCGCGACTAATAACCTTTCCTGAAGTCGACCACTGCCACCAGCTTGTCGCCAGCCGCAAAGCGGCGTACCTGCTCCTTCAGCAGCAACATGCGGGCCGACTGGCCCAGGTCCGAAAGCGCCGACATGTGCGGCGTGATGATGATGTTCCTGGCTTTCCACAGTGGATGATCTTTCGGAAGCGGCTCGGGGTCGGTGACATCGAGGCCCGCGCCTGCGATGGTTCCCGCGTTCAGCGCCGCGACGAGATCATCGGTCACCACGCTGCCGCCGCGACCCACACTGATGAAATAGGCAGTCTTCTTCATGCGCGCGAACATTTTGGCGTCGAAAAGGCGCGTCGTCGCGGGAACCAGCGGCAATGCCGCCACCACCACGTCGGCCTCACCGATCATGGCCGGCAGCTCGTCGGATAGACCCACGCGGCTGACGTAATCGGGCCCTTCGCGCGAGGTGTTGCGCGTGCCAATCACCTTCATGCCCAGCGCGTGGCCGCGCTTCGCAACCTCAAGTCCGATGCCGCCGAGACCCGCGACCAGCAGTGTCTTGCCGGTGAGTGACTGTGGTTGTGAGCCCGTGAAATTGCGGTTCCAGCCCTCGCCGGTCGCCTGCCGGCCCACCGACACCTGCAAGGAACGCGATAGCGCGAACATCAACGCGATGCTGTGTTCGGCCATCACTGGACCCGCGACCGCGCGCATGTTGGTCACGATCAATCCAGGTCTCTCGAGGGCCGGCTTGCCCAGGCACGCTTCAACGCCGGCTGACATGACCGCAATCCAGCGCACGCGCTTCGCTGCGGCGAGCACGCGGTCGTCGCAGGCGATGTCGTCGCCGCCGATGATGGCGTCGGCGTCCGCCGCTTCCTTGATGAGGCCGGCCGCGTCAGCGACGAACACCATCTCGATGCCGGGAGCTACGCCTTCCAGCGTTGCACGGATTTCCTGTGTGCTTGTGCCAGTGGGATTCTGCGTGGCCATCACGATGCGCCGGGGTGCGCGCCAGCCGCGAATGTCGCGCAGCGCGGAGGGGCTCTCGGCGAGCCCATGCTCGCGGATCAATTCAACGGCTTTGGGATCGGCGGCTGGTGCTGCGTCCTTGGCCAGAGCGCAGACAGCGAGGAAACCTGATGCGGCTAACAAAGCGGCGCGTACGTGAAACTTGTTCATTCCCATCTTCCTCATCAACGCAGCCGAATCGGCGCCGCATGATGCCACGCGTAATGGAAGTGAAACCATTCAACTTTGTGATGTCAGATCAGGCCGATGTGAGGTCCGGCCCCTCCTGCCAGGAAACGAGTTCTGACCCCATCTATTGCAGGAGGCCGGCCTTCACTTCTTCCTGTGAGAGGAGCTGCACGGGAACGGCCTTCGCCTTCCAGATCTCGTTGCAGTATTCGCGGATCGTTCGATCGGACGAGAACTTGCCCGACCGCGCGGAGTTCAGGATGGACATGCGGGTCCAGCCTTCCTTGTCGCGATAGGTCTGGTCGACCAGCGTCTGGCAATCCGCGTACGACTGGTAGTCGGCGAACACGAAGTACGGATCGTGATGGACCAGGTTGTCGAGCAGCGGCTGGAACTGCGAGCTGTTGCCGCGCGAGAAGAACCCATCGCGGATCAGTTGAAGGATGGCCTGCAGCTCCTCGCTGTTCTCGACGAAGTCCATGGGCCGGTAGCCCGCGGCGCGACGAGCCGCCACCTCGTGCGCTTCGAGGCCGAACAGGAAGAAGTTCTCCACGCCCACTTCTTCGCAGATTTCGATGTTGGCGCCATCCACCGTGCCGATGGTCAGAGCGCCGTTCATCTGGAACTTCATGTTGCCCGTGCCGGACGCCTCCTTGCCGGCGGTGGAAACCTGTTCCGACAGATCGGCGGCCGGGTAGATCTTCTGCCCATTGGTCACGTTGAAATTCGGCAGGTAGACGACCTTGATGAGATCGCGCACTCCCGGATCGCGGTTGATGATCTCGGCCGCCGCGGTGATCAGGCGAATGATGAGCTTCGCCAGGAAATAACCCGGCGCCGCCTTGCCGCCGAACACGAACACGCGCGGCTCCATCGTGAACTTCGGGTCCGTTTTCAGCCGGTGATACAGGCCGATGACGTGCAGGATGTTCAGGTGCTGGCGTTTGTATTCGTGGATGCGTTTGACCTGCACGTCGAAGATCGCCGACGGATCGACGATGACTCCCGTGCGCTGCTCGATGAGCCCGGCGAGCGCCGTCTTGTTGGCGTGCTTGATCTGGCGCCACTCGGCGCGGAAATCCGGATCGTCGACCAGCGGTTCGAGCTTGCGCAGCTCGTAGAGATCGCGGATCCAGCCATCGCCGATGCGCTGCGTGATGCAATGCGCGAGACGCGGGTTCGAAAGCACCATCCAGCGCCGCGGCGTGACGCCATTGGTCTTGTTGGAAAATTTTTCCGGCCACAGCAGTGCAAAATCCTTCAACACGTCGCGCTTGAGCAATTCAGAATGCAGTTCCGCGACGCCGTTGATCGCGTGGCTGCCGACGCTCGCGAGATTCGCCATGCGCACGTACCGCTCTCCGGCTTCGTCGATGAGCGACATCCGCGAGATGATCTGTTCATCGCCGAAGAACGCCATGCGCACTTCATCGAGATGGCGCGCGTTGATCTCGTAGATGATCTCGAGGATTCGCGGCAACAGCCGCCCGAACATCGGCAACGGCCAGCGCTCCAGTGCCTCGGGCAGCAGCGTGTGGTTCGTGTACGAGCAGGTCTTGCGCGTGATGTCCCAGGCACGGTCCCAATCCATGGCCATCTCGTCCACCAGCAACCGCATGAGCTCCGCCACCGCGATCGACGGGTGCGTGTCGTTCATCTGGATTGCGAACTTCTCGTGGAACCGTTCCGGCGGAATCTTCTGCACGCGGCAGATGCGCAGCATGTCCTGCAGTGAGCAGGACACGAAAAAGTATTGCTGTTCCAGTCTTAATTCCTTCCCCCGGGCTTGCTCGTCGTTCGGATAGAGAACCTTGGTGAGGTTCTCGCTGGCCACCTTCTGGTTGACCGCACCGTAGTAGTCACCGCGATTGAACGTGCCGAAGTCGAAGGATTCCGGCGCCTCGGCCTTCCACAACCGCAACGTGTTCGCGGTGTTCACGTGGTAACCGAGGATGGGCGTGTCGTAGGGAATGCCATTGACGATGTGTCCTGGCACCCAGCGCGTACGCTTGCGACCGTATTCGTCGTACCAGACCTCGGTGTGGCCGCCGAACTTCACGTCGCAGCACCACTCGGGCCGCGCGATCTCCCAGGGATTGCCATAACGCAGCCACTTGTCGGTCTTCTCCACCTGCCAGCCGTCGACGATCTCCTGCTGGAAGATGCCGAACTCGTAGCGGATGCCGTAACCCAGCGCCGGCACCTCGAGCGTGGCCAGTGAGTCGATGAAGCAGGCCGCGAGGCGACCCAGGCCGCCGTTGCCCAAACCCGGCTCGTCTTCGTGGGCTAACAACTCTTCGAGGTCGAGCCCGAGCTCGGCCACCGCCGTGCGCGCGGTTTCGTAAATCCCGAGGTTGATCAGGTTGTTGCCGAGGTGCGGCCCCATGAGGAATTCCGCGGACAGATACGCCACCGTGCGTGAGCCCTGCTTCGTATACGCCGCCGCGGTGCTGATCCAGCGTTGCAGCATGCGGTCGCGCACCGCATAGGCCAGCGCCATGTAGTAGTCGGTCTTGGTGGCGAGCGCCGGAAACTTGCCCTGGATGTAGAACAGGTTGTCGAGGAAGGCGTGCTTGAGCGCCTCCTTGCTCATGGCAACGCGGTCTTCGTCGATTTGCGGCGGGCTGCCGGCGACGTTCGGGAGGCTGCTTACTGGGGGACTCATGTCGCCTCGCGGATTGTTGTTGGCCGGACTCTGCAAGATTCATGCAGGAAATACGGCACGTAAATACCGCAATCGCATTGCAATCTGCACCGCGACGAAGCGTGCGCCGAAAATCCGGCTCCGCGGCGGTGCAAGTAAAAGGGGACAGATCTATTTTCCGGCTGCCGGAAAATAGATCTGTCCCCTTTTACTTGCTCATCTCGTACGCCTTCATGATGGTGGCGTACTTGGTCAGCATGTTCGGCACTTCCCAATCCGGCAGTTTCCCGGACCGCAGGTACTTGAGGAAATTCTCGGTCACCTGGGTGAAATGCGCCTCGTGCCCGTTGTGGTATTTGTCCGGCACCGTGACGACGAACGAACTTCCCTCGCGCCTGATATCGATGCCCGGCCAGGTCTTCGCCACCTTCCTGATCGCAGCCCGCAATGCCGTCTCATGAACGTCGGCGGGCACGGACGTGCTGCGATCGACGTACAACACCGGCTTGTAACCCTGCTCCTTCCCTTGTCTGATCGTGAGCGACGCCTGGGTGCCGCGCATCACGGAGAAGTGCGTGTCTCCGGCGCCGGGCGGGGCTTCGAACTCCCACGTCACTGACACCTTCGCGTGCACACCTTTCAATGCGTAGGTGAATTCGCCGTTGGCCGGCGCGCGCAATACACCCTCTTTCACGTAGTTGCCGAGGAAGGCTGGAAACTCCTTCGCCCCGGTCACACGACCGAACTGCTCGAGCGTAAGCGGCGTCGCCCAGCGTCGCGCCGTCAGTACCCTGGCATCGGCAGGCGCGAGCGTGACTTCGGGAAACGCCTCCCACTGCACGAGATCCACCAGGTGCGTCATCACATCGACGATGCCGGCGCCCTGCTGTTCGGGGTCGAAGAACCACTGCGGACGCTTGAGCTGCGCGCCGGCTACTACCTTGGAGAAATTGTGGACGCTGATCTTGGTGATGGAGGGGTTGTCGGGCGTGCCCTGCTGCAGCGAGCCAAACAACTTCGGCTGCTGTGACAACGCCCGCTGCAACATCGTCGTGATCTCGAAACGCTCGGTCATGATGTCGTACAACAGCACGCCCTTCTCTTTCGCCTTGGCGAAATCCGCTTCGAGTTGCGGGTAGTCGCTGGGCCTGATGACCATGGGTTTGTCCGCGAGCACGTGGAAACCGGCCGCGATCGACTTCGTGATGTACTCGGTCTTGCGTGCGTTGTTGCCGGAGATGACCATCACGCTGGGCGCTGCGGCCAGTCGAGCGGTTTCCAGGCTGCTCTTGACCATGAAAGGCCGTGACTCGAGCGCGCGCTCAAGGTAATCAGGCCCCGTTGTCACCATCTCGTTCCACCGCGTGGGATTTTCGGCACGCGCGTTGAATCCTTCGATGCGCTTCAGATGCTGCGCCACATCGTCACCCGCCGGCGCGAACACGCGAACGTCCGGCGACACGCGCGGCAGCATGAACTTCTGCACCAGCGCGGCATGAAAGTGACCGGGATCCAGCGTAATGAGATACACGTCGCTTCCTTTCTTCACCACATCTGCGGACGCGATGCCCGCGACACATGCGAACGCGGCCGCCATGAGGGCGGCCGCTCCATTGCTTCTTCTCTTCATGGGCCGAATTATGCCTTCGCGAGATGCAGCGCGCCGTAAGGCGCACGTTCGCTGCGCGTGAGCATCGCGTTGGCTTCCTCGTCGTTCTTGAAGCGTTCGGTCTTCGGATCCCATTCGAGGGGCCGGCCCAACTTCATGGCGATCCAGCTGACGATGCAGGCGCTGTTGCTGCGATGTGCGATGTGCGCCGGCGCCAGCGGCTGCTTGCGCGAGTGCACGCTCTCGAGCCAGTTCTTGTGGTGCGACTTGCTCACCGGCAAATGCACGGATAGCCCGTTCGGGTCGAGCAGCTTCTCGTCGCTGGCGGCAAGCGGCGGCATCTCGGCGCCCTTGGCTTTCGGATCGCTGGTGGTGGCGCCCGTGCCCTCGCGAGTGACCCAGATCCAGCCTTCATCACCAAAGAATTTGAGGCCGGTGTTGTGTTTGTCCGAAACGTTCACGACGACGTTGCGCGGATACTGCAGCGTCACGTCGTAGGCGCCATGCACGTTCCAGATGCGATCTGGATCAGGGAACTCACCTTTACCGCTCACCTTGCTCGGACCCGTGTCTTCGAACTGCAGTGCCCAGTGCATGGTGTCGTAGTGATGCGAGCCCCAGCCCGTGATCATGCCGAGGCAATGCGCCTCGTGACGCAGCCAGCCCGGCCGGCTGTAGTCCGCCTGCGGATGCACGCGCATCTCGGTGTAGTACTTGAATGGCGTGGGGCCTAACCACTGTCCGAAATCGAGATTCGCGGGAATTCCCGCGGGCGGCGCATCGGGCGCGGTGGGGTCCGTGGGCAGCCCGATCTCCACGCGCTGCACGTTGCCGATACGGCCGGAGCGGATGAGCTCGGCGGCCCGGCGGAATTGTTCCCAGGAACGCTGCTGGCTGCCCACCTGCAGGATGCGCCCGTGACGCTTCACCGCGTCACGCAGGATCACTCCCTCGGCGTGCGTCATGGTGAACGGCTTCTGTAGATAGACGTCCTTGCCGGATTCGATGGCGGCGAGCGCGACTTCGGCATGCCAGTGATCCGGCGTGCTGATGACCACCGCGTCGATGTCCTTCCGGGCGATCAGCTCACGGTAGTTGTCGAACGTGCGGATCTGCGGCGGCTTCATGCCCCGGTCCGTGTATGACTTCTCGATGATCTTGACGCCGTCGGCGAGGCGCTTGGCGTCCAGCTCGCAAATCGCGACGAAGTCCGCAAGCTCCGACTTGATGACGCCGGGCATGTCGTGCCCCCGCGCGATGCGTCCACAACCGATCTGGCCGACCCGGATGCGGCTGTTGGCGCCCCATGCACGGGAAGAAATGATGAGTGGCGCGACCGCTGCCGTGAGCAGCACATTGCGTCGCGATACGGACAGCTTGTTCATGGCGGTCGAATCCGTACAGGCTGGAAGGGACGCCGAGTATAAGCGGCCTCCAAACCAAACCATATTCGACTAAATCATTCGTACCGGAGAGCCTCGATGGGGTCCAGGCGCGACGCCTTGCGCGCCGGGTACAGCCCGAACAAAACGCCCACGCCCGCGCTGACTGCCAGCGCCGCCACCACGATCTCGGTGCGCGTGACCATCGTCCAGCCGAACTTCTGCGCCAGCAGGTACCCGCAGCCGACTCCGAAAATGACGCCCAGCGCACCCCCTATGGCGGCCAGCACCAGGGCTTCGACCAGGAACTGCGCCATGATGTCCGCGGGCTGCGCGCCGACGGCCATGCGGATGCCGATCTCGCGCGTACGTTCGGTGACCGACACCAGCATGATGTTCATGACCCCGATGCCACCGACGACCAGGGAGACGAGCGCGACCGAGAACAACAGGGTCGTGACGGTGTCCTGGGTCGAGGTGAGCATGCTGGTCATCTCCGCCATGCTGCTGGTGGAGAAATCGTCTTCGTCATCGGGCCCGAGACGATGCCGCTCGCGAAGCAAGGCGCCGATTTCCTGGCGCGCACGCGGAATGGCTTCCGGCGACACGGCGCTCACGAAGATGCGCCCGGGCACGAACTTGCCGAGTCCGCGCTGCATGCGCGTCTGGAAGGCGGACAGCGGAATGAAGATGACGTCGTCCTGGTCCGAACCCATCGCGTTCTGACCCTTCTTCTCGAGCACCCCGATGATAGTGAATGGAGCGTCTCGTATCCGGATGATCTGGCCGATCGGATCGACACCGGGGCCAAACAGGTTTTCCGCGGCCGTCTGGCCGATCACGGCATTCTTCGCCGCGCCCGCCTGGTCGGATGCCGTGAAGATGGCCCCGCTCGACACGGCCCAGTTCCGGATCGTGAAGAAGTCGGGGGTCGTGCCCGTGATCTGCGTATTCCAGGTGTTGGTTTCCGAGATCACCGGCTGGTTGGCATTCATTTGCGGCGCAACGGCGGCAACCGAGGACAGCTCGGTCTGGATGGCGCGCAGGTCTTCCCAGGTGATCGTGGGCTGTGATCCCTGACCGCCGCGACCGCCCGGACCCTGGCTCGATCCCGAAAACAACATGACGATATTGGTGCCGGCGCCTTCGATCTGTGCGCGCACTCGCGACTTCGCGCCCTCGCCGATCGATTGCATGAAGATGACGGCACCAACACCGATGATGATGCCGAGCGCGGTGAGAAAGGAGCGCATCTTGTTTCGCGTCAACGCAATTCCCGCGAGACGCAACGTTTCCCCGGCGGCAATCATGAAGCCTCCTTGAGCACGGGTTTCTGGCGTTCGTCGCTGACGACGCCGCCGTCCTTGAGCAATAGTTTGCGCGCGGCATAGGCCGCGACGTCGGGCTCATGCGTGACGAACACGATCGTCATGCCGGAGGCCTGCAGGTCCGTGAGCAGTTTCATGATTTCGATCGTCGTGACCGAGTCGAGATTGCCCGTAGGTTCGTCGGCAAGTATCAACGGTGGATTGGTGACCAATGCGCGCGCGATGGCCACACGCTGCTGCTGGCCGCCTGATAACTGGGAGGGATGGTGACCGGCGCGATGCGAAAGGCCGACGCGGTCGAGTGCTTCCTTGGCGCGGCGGTGGCGTTCGGCAATAGGCACTTTGGCGTAAATCAATGGCAGCTCGACGTTCTCGGCCGCCGAGGTGCGCTTGAGCAGGTTGAAACTCTGGAACACGAAGCCGATGAACTCGTTGCGCACCTTGGCGAGCTCGATGCGCGACAGCTTGGCCACGTCGCGATCGGCCAGCAGATAGCTGCCACGCGATGGCGAATCGAGACAGCCGAGCAGATTCATCAGCGTCGACTTTCCCGAACCCGAAGAACCGGTGATCGCCACGAACTCGCCACGCTCGATGGACAGGTTCACGTCATGCAACGCCGCGAATTCCGTGTCGCCGGACTGGTAGATCTTGCCGAGATTGCGTAGTTCGATGAGAGCCATGGGCGCGGCTAGAGAATTCGCGGGCCGCGCTGCTGCGGCCCACCGCGCTGGCCCTGGCCAGCGACGCCAACAATGACCGCCTCGCCTTCCTTGAGCTCACCACCCGTCACTTCGGTCACGCGGCCGTCGGTGAGACCTGTGATCACCTCACGCGGCACAGGCTTTCCGTCTATCAGGACGTAGACCGAGCGCTTGACCACCATTGGCGTAGCAACATCGTCATCACCTGCGCCGTCCGGGTTGCGACGTCGGTTTCCCTCGCCCCGACCCTGTCCAACGCCCGCCGGCGCCCCGGTCGCAGTCACCGCGATCGGGCCCACGACCGGCGCGCCTTCAGGCCGGAAACGCAGCGCCGTGTTAGGCACGGCGAGTACATCGCGGCGACGGTCGGTGACGATGCTCACGGTGGCAGTCATGCCAGGCTTGAGCTTGAGGTCGTCGTTGGTCACATCGATGACGGCGTCATAGGTGACCACGTTCTGCACGACCTGGGGCGCGTTGCGAATGTCGCGGATGGAACCGCGGAACGG
>DASQJS010000054.1:0-3671 GCA_035630995.1 Steroidobacteraceae bacterium
GAGCTCGGCGCTGGGACTCGTTTCACGCCACTCGAAGCCCTCACGACCCAGGCCGACGCCCAGCGCGCGCACGTCGATGCCGCCGGGCCGGCCGCGCAATATGAATCGCTCGACCGGCATCGCGTCCAGCACTTCATTGGCCAGCACCACGCCACGCATCGAGCGCTCGGACCAGCGATCTAACCACTGCACGCGTGCGGCAAGCTCACGCGGCAGCTGCGCGATGTGTGCGCGCTGCCGTTCGGCGAGATCGGCGCTCACTTCGAGAATGCAGTAACGATCGGGCAGCGCATCGATGGCAGCCAACTCGGTGAGCACATCGGCCGCCATGCGGCCGGAACCCGCGCCGAGCTCCAGGATTTCGCCACCGGTCACCTGCAACACCTCGGCGCATTGCCGCGCGAGGCAGCGTGAGAACAGGCTGCCCATCTCCGGCGCGGTCACGAAGTCCCCGTGGCTGCCGAGCTTCGTTGCGCCGGCGCTGTAGTACCCGAGCCCCGGCGCGTACAGCGCCAGTCGCATCCAGGCGTCGAAGCCGATGACGCCGCCGTGCTTCTGCATGAAATCGCGGATGTGCTCGATCACGCGCTGCGAATGCGCGAGCTCAGCGGCGTTCAGCAGCGGCAGGGTTGTGACGGACGCGGGAGAAGTCATACAGTGCGGGCGTGAAAGACAGTGACGGCAGTTTAACCGGCAAGACGGTGTTGATCACGGGCGGTGCGCGCCGCGTCGGCGCGACGATTGCGCGAACGCTTCACGGCGCGGGCGCGAACCTGGTCGTTCACTTCCGAAACTCCTCGGGCGAAGCCGAAGCGCTTGCCGGCGAGCTCAATGGCATACGCGCCGGATCCTCGGCGATCATCCAGGCCGATCTGCTCGATGTCGGCAAGTTACCGGCGCTCGTGGAATTCGCGGTGCGCAGCTTCGGCGCGCTCGACGTGCTCGTGAACAATGCCTCGACGTTTTACCCGACGAAAATCGGCGAGATCACACCGCAGGCCTGGGACGACCTGATGGGCAGCAACCTCAAGGCGCCGCTGTTCCTCTCGCAGGCTGCTGCGCCAGTGCTGAAGAAATCCCGCGGGCTCATCATCAATATCGTCGACATTCATTCTTTGCGACCGCTGCGCGACTACACGGTGTACTGCACTGCCAAGGCCGGCCTGCACATGCTCACGCGGTCGCTCGCCAAAGAACTGGGGCCCGAGATAAGAGTGAACGGCATTTCCCCGGGGCCCGTCATGTGGCCCGAGCATGGCGGCGACGAGGCCGCGCGCAAGAAGATCATCCAGCGAACCATCCTGCAGAAGATGGGCACGCCCGAAGACATCGCGCGCACCGCGCTGTTCTTCGCGGCCTCCGCGCCGTTCATCACCGGGCAGATTCTGGCCGTCGACGGCGGCCGCAGCGTCGCCTGGTGAAAACGGTGCCAGGCACCGTTTGCTAGATATCGGTGCCTGGCACCATTTCTGGGAGCTCCACGGGATTCATCGCGTGCCCGTCGCGATCGAACTCTTTCCATAACTGACCAATGGTCTTGTTAGCCGTCGGATGCATCACTTCCGGCGCGATCTCGGCCATCGGCCCCAGCATGTATGGCCGCTTGAGCAGGTCCGGGCGCGGCAGCGTGTATTCCGCCGTCTTCTCCACGCGATCCCCGAACAGCAGCACGTCGAGATCCATGGTGCGCGACGCCCACTTGGGCGCGAATCGCGGCCGGCCGCATTGCGTCTCGATGGCGCGCAGCCGCGCGATGACCGCATCCAGAGGCTGCGGCGTGGTGAAGCCCAGCACCAGGTTGATGAAATCCGGACCGTCGAATCCCACCGCCACGTTGCTGTACGCGCGCGAGAACACGGCGTCATGCCAGGAATGCTTGATGGCGGCGCAGGCGCGCGCGAGATTTTTTTCCGGTTCGAGATTGCTGCCTGCCGCGACGAAGACGCGCACGTGGCCAGGCTTGAGCGCCTTCACTTGGCTAGTTCGGAACGCGTGCGCAGCACGGCCACACCCACGTCTTTCGAACCACGGATGGCGCCCGGCTTGTTGATGGACAACCGCACCCACTCGATGCCGAACTCCTCGAGGATGAGCAGCGCGGTTCGATGCGCCAGCGTCTCCACCAGCTTGAAGTCCGACGCCTCGACAAACGCGATGAGCCGCTTGGCGACCTTCTTGTAATCGAGAGTGTCGGCGACGTCGTCGCTGGCCGCGGCTCGCGTGCAGTCCACGGGCATTTCCACGTCGAGCACGATGGTCTGTTTGACTCGCCGTTCCCACTCGATGAAGCCGATGATGCATTCCACGGCCAGGCCGTGCAGGAAGATGCGATCTCCCTTGTCGGGAGTGGACGCCGAACTCGGCAGCGTGTGGGTCTTGGGGCCGCTGGTGACTTTGCTCATGTGCCCAATTCTGTCAGGGACCACGTCGCCCGGGCGCGAATTGCCTGCGATTCCACCTTGCCTGCCTTGAGCCGCGCCATGCCGGCCACGGCGATCATGGCCGCGTTGTCCGTACAAAACTCGATGCGCGGGTAATAAACGCGCGCGCCCGCGCGCTTTGCGCCTTCGGCCAAGCGTTCGCGAAGACTGCGATTCGCACCCACGCCACCGGCCACCACCAGCGTTTCGTAACCGGTTTGCTCGATGGCGCGCAACGTCTTGCCGATGAGCGTGTCGACGATGGCCTGCTGTACGCCGGCGGCGATATCGGCGCGCGTGGCGTCGTCGATGGCGCCTGCTTTCGCGCACTCCTTCACCGTGAGCGACACCGCGGTCTTGAGGCCGGAGAAACTGAACTCGAGGCCGGGGCGATCGAGCATGGGACGCGGAAAATCGAAGCGGTCCGCCCGGCCCCTCGCTGCCAGGCTGGCGAGCTCGGGCCCGCCCGGATACGGCAGCCCTAACAACTTGGCCGACTTGTCGAAGGCTTCGCCGGCCGCGTCGTCGCGCGTTTCGCCGAGCACCGCATAAGAGCCGGGCGCGGCTACGTCGATGAGCATGGTGTGGCCGCCGGAGACCAGCAGCGCCACGTGCGGGAACGGCGGCGGGTCAGGCTCGAGCAGCGGCGCGAGCAGATGACCCTCGAGGTGATGCACGGCAATGGCCGGCACGTTCCACGCATAGGCCAGCGACCTGCCGAGCGCGGCTCCCGTCAGCAGCGCACCGATGAGACCGGGGCCAGCCGTGTAGGCGACGCCGTCAATCTGGCCTGGAGCTGTTTTCGCATCGGCCAGAGCGGTTTTGAGCAGCGGCAGCAGCCGGCGCACGTGATCGCGTGAGGCCAGTTCGGGCACCACTCCGCCATAAACCCGGTGCAGATCGACCTGGCTGTGGATCTCATGCGACAGCAGGCCGGCCGCATCGTCATAGACGGCAACCGCGGATTCATCGCAGGAGGATTCGAGGGCCAGGATGCGCATGTATTAAGAGTGAGACCCCATGTGAACGGGGCTTTGCCTTTGTGCTTTGATTTTTTGGGGCCGTTCTATAGAATCGCCACCCCTGCCCCCGGCAGGTTGTGACAAATCCCCAAACAGATCAATGGGTTGAGGTTTCGATGCCGAGCGTTCGCGTACGAGAAAACGAATATTTCGATGCCGCCCTGCGCCGTTTCAAGCGCGCGTGCGAAAAAGCGGGCGTGCTCACCGAGCTGCGACGCCGCGAATTCTA
>DASQJS010000055.1:0-4356 GCA_035630995.1 Steroidobacteraceae bacterium
GAGGTCGGAACTCCGATCATTTTCCGCAATGAATGGAACGGGCAAGTGTTTGAACAGAAGGGCAGCGTTCTTGAATTCAAACCGGAGTCACGCGTGAAGTACTCACTGTTCGTCCCCCGCCCCGACCTGCAGGACATTCCAGAGCACTACTTTTTCATGACATACGAGTTGACCGAGAGCGGAGGAGTGACTTCCCTGCTCGTGCGCCAGGAGGACCCGCGCCCCTCCCAGCCTGATGAGCCGACTGGTGGAGATGCAGGTCCGGATGTACTTTCTATCTTGAAAGAACTGGTTGAAGCAAAGATGCGCGCGCATGAGAAATAGATCGCCAAACCCGAATCGCCGCAGCGTTCAGCTTCGCCGTTGAGTGTTCGAACCAATGTTCACTCGCCAGCATGCAGACAAATTGGTTTCGGAGTATCTCGACGATCACGAGGTCGCAACGTTCGACTTTGAGTCGCCGTTACCCCGTCACGAGGATCATCACCTTCAAAAACTGGTCATCGTGCGGGTTGACGAGCACGACTTTGGATGGCTGTACTTCTACGACAGCTCAGGCCACGTTGAAACCGGCCGCGCCAGCGATGCGCTTGTCGGCAACGCTCCGCTCATTGTCGATCGGGTTGATGGAAAGCTCTATGTCACAGGCACCGCTCATCCGATCGAGCACTACCTGCAGGAATATCGCCGTGGAAACAGAACGAGCGCCTGACAAATCACCGCCTTCAATGAGCAGGCACGTCCCGTGGATCGCATTGCTTGCCGCGCTCGGTGCAGGCGCGTATGGCTGCTCGTCTCTCACGGCCGAGTCGCCGCTCGTCAAAGATAAACTGAAAGCAGTTAGCGCAGGCTACACCGGGTGTATGCCTGAAGAAAATGAGCTTTCCAATGTCGCACCGAAACCCGACGGTAGTGGAACCTGGAACGCGACCTGCAAGGGAAAGTCATTTCTGTGCTCGGCTGTTGCCGACGCCAACAACTCCGTGTCGTTCCATTGTGCCCCGGTCGCTGAATGAAACAGCTGCGTCTCGCATGCATTGCCGCGCGAGCCACCATCGCCGCGGTGTAAAGCGCTCAGCGCACGAGCGGAACCTTCGAAGCCAGCTGGATCTGCGCGACGATGCCGAGACGCCGGTCGATCTGAATCACGCGGGCCGCGGTGCCGATTGGCACGGCAGACTGAAACTTGGCCAGCCACTTGACGCGTAGACCATGAATTTTTTCGTCGCGCTCGAGCAGCGAGGTGATGTACTCGAGGGAACCAGCCTCGGTCAGCTTGGCGAAATTGTCGGCGTACTGCTGGGTCGACTTGAGCTGTGCGTCGATGATGGCGCTTTGCTCCTTCTGGAACTGCTGGAAGAGCGGCCAGAATTTGGCCGCCTGCTCTGAAGAGAGTGTGATTCCCTTGGCCACGACATCGGCGCGCGCCGCCTGCAAATCGGTGCGGAACTGCGTCATGAGTTTGTCGATGTCGGCCGCTGAAGGAGCTTCGGGCGGATCGGCCGGCGGGTCCGCGGCCCAGACAGGAGCAAGGACCGTGATGGCAACGACGGCAAGCGCGAGCGACTTGAACATGACTTCTCCTGCGGACGGCTGATCTGACTTGCCGGTCATCGTTGCATTTGAGGTGCTGAGGCTCTATCCAAATCTCGCAGTCTTGGTGAGTGCGCGGCTAGAATCTTCGCCACATGACCCGTGAAGAAGCCAATACGATCGCAGCCGGGTGGACCGCTGCCTGGAACGCGCGCGACGTCGAGCGCGTGCTCGCGTACTTCAGTGAAGACGTCACTTTCGTCAGCCCGACGGCGCTAGC
Organism: Steroidobacteraceae bacterium; assembly: GCA_035630995.1. Classification (GTDB taxonomy): domain Bacteria; phylum Pseudomonadota; class Gammaproteobacteria; order Steroidobacterales; family Steroidobacteraceae; genus CADEED01. The sequence goes on from DASQJS010000055.1 coordinate 1,814, forward strand.
GGTGGTGGGCACCGCCACGGTTCGGGGAAAGGCCGCGTTACGGGCGTACTGGAACCAGGCCATGGAACGCATCGGCGCATTGCGTTTCACGCTCGACCGCGTGGTCTGGGATGCGACGGCACGCGAGCTCGCCATCGTCTATTTGTCCGACATCGATGGCCGCGCCAGGCGCGTGTCGGAGAACCTGACGTTGGGCGCGGACGGCCTCGTGGTGCGCGCCGAGGTGTTTCATGGAGTTTCCGGATGAAGGCGTTCTACCTGCTCTGCGCCATCGCCGGTGCCCTGATTCCTTATAGCCAGTTCGTTCCCTGGGTCACCGAGCATGGCCTCGACGTGAACCTTCTGATGAATGAACTGTTCTCAACCCGCATCGGTGCGTTTTTCGGCCTGGACGTATTGGTGGCGGCGGTCGCATTGCTGGCGTTCATCGCGTGGGAGGGCCGGCGCCGCCGCATGAAGATGTTGTGGTTGCCGATTGTCGCCACCTGCGTGGTCGGCGTGTCCTGCGGATTGCCACTGTTTCTATTCATGCGCGAACAGCAGCAACCACAGTTACAAACTTCGAAGGTGAACTAGTCGTGGCCACGGGCACCGTCAAACTACATCGCGTCCTGCGAACCAAGCCGGAGCGGCTCTATCGGGCTTTCCTCGACGCCGGCGCCCTTGCCAAGTGGCTGCCGCCCTATGGGTTCACGTGCACGGTCCACAAGATCGATGCGAAGGTGGGCGGCACATTCCGCATGTCGTTCACGAACTTCACGACCGGCAATGGGCACTCGTTCGGCGGCGAATACCGAGAACTCGTGCCATCCGAAAAGATCGTCTACACGGACAAGTTCGACGACCCGAATATGCCGGGTGAAATGACTACCACTGTCGTCATCAGGGCCGTCAGCGCCGGCGCGGAGCTCAACGTGGTGCAGGAAGGTATTCCATCCGTCATTCCGGTCGAGATGTGCTATCTAGGCTGGCAGGAATCATTGAAGCAGCTGGCACATCTCGTGGAGCCCGAAATCCCGGATTGATTGCGGGAGTAGTCAATTGACGACCGACGAAAAGAAACTGGTTCCTGGCGTCATCCTGCTGAGAATCGCGTTGATCGCCGGCCTCTACGTCATCGTGTACTTGGTGGCATCGTTCATCCCGACGCCGCCAGGCATCTCGTCGGAGATGCGCGACTTCATCAGTACGCTGTTTGCCGTGGCGATGTGGATCGGCGCCATTGCGCCGATCGTCGCCATCATTGGAGTGGTGCTGCTGCGTGTTAGCCGCCACCGATTCAAGGCGCTCGACTGGGTCTCGCTGGCCGTCGGGATATCAACCGTGTTGCTCCCCGCTCTCTTCGTCTGGGCGTATTCAAACTGTCCCAACGGGATTTGCTGAGCACCCGCGTTTCAGAACTTGACCATCACGTGCCTGACGGCCGTGTAGTCCTCGAGCGCATAGATGCTCAGGTCTTTGCCATAGCCCGATCGTTTCATGCCGCCGTGGGGCATCTCGCTCACCAGCATGAAGTGTGTGTTCACCCAGGTGCAGCCGTATTGCAGGCGCGCTGCCACCTTCATGGCCTTGCCCACGTCTTTGGTCCACACGGATGACGCCAGGCCGTAGTCCGAATCGTTCGCCCATTCGATGGCCTGGTCCGCGTCCTTGAAGCGCGTGACGCTGACTACCGGCCCGAATATTTCCTTCTGCACGATTTCATCGGTCTGTCTGGCGCCGGCGATGACGGTGGGCTCGTAAAAATACCCGCTGCCGGCGCGCGCTTTACCGCCGGCCGTGACTTCGATGTGTCGCTTCTCGGTGGCGCGCTGCACGAAACCGGACACACGCGAGCGCTGTTTCGCGGTGATGAGCGGCCCCATCTCCACGCCCTCTTCTTCCTGCGTGCCCATCTTGATGCTGCTGGCGGCGCTCGACAGATCCGCGACGAGTTTGTCGTAGATCCTGGGGCCAGCGTAGATGCGGCAAGCCGCGGTGCAATCCTGGCCGGCGTTGTAGAAGCCAAACGTACGCACGCCGCCAACCACAGACTCGAGGTCGGCGTCGTCGAACACGATGACGGGCGCTTTGCCGCCCAACTCCAGGTGCGTGCGCTTGGTGCCATTCACCGCGGCAGCGAGCACTTTCTCGCCACTGGCGATTGAACCGGTCAACGAGATCATCGCCACTTCCGGTTGCGCCACGAGTGGTGCGCCCACGGTGTTGCCGCGGCCGCAGATGATGTTGACGACTCCCGCGGGGAACAGCTCGGCGCAAATGGTGGCGAGCTTGAGCGAGGTGAGCGGAGTCTGTTCAGAGGGTTTGAGCACCACGGTGTTTCCCGCGGCCAGCGCCGGAGCCATTTTCCAGGCCGCCATCATGAGTGGATAGTTCCACGGGGCGATCGAGGCAACGACGCCGATGGGATCGCGGCGAATCATGCTGGTGAAGCCGGGCAAGTACTCGCCGGCCAGGGCGCCGTGCATCGCGCGCGCGGCACCGGCGAAGAAGCGGAATACATCGGCGATCGCCGGAATCTCATCGTTCAACGCGGCGTTCAG
>DASQJS010000056.1:0-12156 GCA_035630995.1 Steroidobacteraceae bacterium
TTCGTCGATGCGCGCGCCACGGCCCGTGTGCAGCATCTGCTTTTCCGTTTCCGCTGAAACGTGCAGGCGCAGCAGGCGGCACTCGAGCGCGCCGTTCCACACCGTGTGCACGCGCTCGGCGCGGATGCCGAGCTCGAGGCCTGCATCCGGGGAACCCGCGAGTACCACCGCGTCCCAGCCGGAAAAGCGCTCGCGCAGAACGTCGCCCAACTGTTTCATCAAAGCCCGCGCGGTCTCGCGGTCTTCGAGGCGCACTCCGTACGGAGGATTGGTGGCGAGAAAGCCCTTGTTCTCGCCTGGGCCTTCTCCCGCGGGCTTTGCATCGGCCAGCCGGCCGATGCTGAACTGAATGAGTTCACCCACGCCGGCGCGCGCGGCATTGTCACGCGCCGCCGCCAGTACGGATGCGTCCGCATCGACACCGCGCAATCTCAGGGAAGACTTCAGCTCGCGTGCGAGCGCATCGTGTTTCACTTTTTCCCACACGGCGCGGTCGTGACCTACCCAGCCCAGGAAACCGAAATAGTGGCGGCGCGCGCCGGGAGCGACGTTGGCCGCGATCATGGCCGCTTCGATGACCAGCGTGCCCGAGCCGCACATGGGATCGAGAAACTCTGTCGCGTTCCTGCACTTCTCCGGCCAGCCGGCGCGCACCAGGATTCCCGCGGCCAGGTTCTCACGCAGTGGCGCCTCGCCGGCCTGAGCGCGATAGCCGCGCCGATGCAGGCCCTCGCCTGACAGGTCGATGGAGATGGTGACGTTCGGACCGTTGGCATGAGCGTGCACACGCACCGCGGGCCGCTCGGTTGCGACGTCGGGGCGGCTGCCGGTGGTGTCGCGAAGCTGATCGCAGATGGCGTCCTTGAGGCGCAACGCACCGAAGCGCGTGTGCGTGATCTCCGGATGTTTGCCGGAGAAATCGCAGGCGATGGTGCGCGACGCATCGATATGTCTGCGCCAGTCGATGGCGCGCGCCGCTTCGTAGAAGCTTGCGTCGGTGGCGGCCGGAAACTGCGCCACCACCAGGAACACGCGGCTTCCGACGCGTGACTCCAGGCAGGCGCGATACGCCACTTCGAGCGACCCGGTGAATTCCACGCCGAGCGCGCGCTCGCGGACGTCGGCGGCGCCGAAGCTGCGCAGTTCGGCGGCTAACAAGTCGCCAAAGCCCCGGGGGCTCGACGCCACGTAGCGATGCTGAACCGGCGTCACGTCCACGAGTCCTCGATGCGCGACAGGGGCGCAGGCAATGGCAGAAGCTTCTGGTCGCGCAACATTCGGGTCAGCGTGCGATAGGCATCGACATCAAAGCGTTCAATGCGACGCCTGAAACTCGAACCCAGCTGCCTGATGGCGTCCGCGTCATCGACGTCGACCGTGGCGAGGTGCTGCCAGGCATCGATGACGTGAAACTGGGCACGTTCACCCGCCCCTTCGCGCAACAACATGGGTCCTTCGTGCGGCCAGGCCTTGAGCTTGAGGGGCATGAGCCCGATCTTGACTCTCGCCATGTGCAGTGGCGCGGGCTCCTTGCCTGCGCAGGCGCCCTTGCAACGGCCTACCTGCAGACCGAAGCACGAGCCCGGGCCGCTTTCCAGGCCTAACAACTTCAGGCACCAGTGATGCTCGCGCGCCAGTCCTTCGAGCGCGCGGCGGGCATCGCGAGCGGCGCGATAGGTGCCGAAGGCATTGCCCGAGCGCAACACATTCGCATCCATCTGCACGAGACGCGGTGCGGCCGCGTTGTCGTCGAACAGCCACGTGAGCCGTTCGCCACCATCGCGCGGCTGGCGGTTGAATACCGGCCGGCCCTCGCGAACTTCGCGTGCTTCGAGCAACGATGCGCCGAGCTCACCCGCGGTTTCGGTCCACTCGACACGCCGAACCCCGGCCACCAGCTTCTGCGCCCTGGGCGAGCCCGGGCCACCGCGAAAATGATCGAGTACCCGTTCGCGCAGGATGTTCGCCCTGGAGACATATAGAAGAGCCTCGCGACCGTCCTCGCCCACGCCGAAAAATCGGTACACCCCCGGCGATTCCGGAAGGTCGTCCGCAAGGTCCGGCGGCAACGCCGCCGGCAGCGAGGCGTGCTGGCTTGCGACGTCGAGCGCGCCCTGCAGCTCCGATGCGGACCACGCCGCGCGCAGCCTGCGCCAGAACGCCAGCAACGCCTGTGCGTCGGGCATGGCGCGATGGCGGTTCTCGATGTGGATGCCGTGCCGCTCCATGACGGCATCGAGATTGTGGCGCGGCATCTCCGGATAGAGCGCGCGCGACAGTCTCACCGTGCACAGGTTCGGGCTGCGCCACGCTGTGCCCATGAGTGCGAATTCGCGCCGGATGAAGCCATAGTCGAAGCGCACGTTATGCGCCACGAACACGCGACCTTCGAGACGCTGCTGCAGTTCGAGCGCGACATGCTCGAACGGCGGCGCATCGGCGAGCATCTCGTTGTCGATGCCGGTGAGCGCAGTGATGCCGGCGGGCACGTGCACACCCGGATTCACCAGGCTCTGCCATTCGAAGTCGACCGCGTCGCCCGTGGCGCCTATGACGGCGACGTCGATGATGCGATGCATGCCCGGCGTGCAACCCGTCGTTTCGATGTCGACGAAGGCTACGGGTGAGGTGCTCGTGACTTTCAGCTGAGCTCGATCCACGTGGTCTTGAGCTCGGTGTACTTGTCGAAGGCGTGCAACGACTTGTCGCGGCCGATGCCGGATTGCTTGAACCCGCCGAAGGGAACGGTGATGTCGTCGGCGTCATAACAGTTCACGTAGACCGTACCCGCGCGCAGCGCGCGCGCCGTACGATGCGCAACGTTGATGTCGCGCGTCCACACCGCCGCGGCAAGGCCGTACTCCACGTCGTTGGCGATCTGGATCGCCTCGTCGACGTTCTTGAACGAAATGGTGGCGAGCACGGGGCCGAAGATTTCTTCGCGCGCGATGCGCATCGCCGGCAGCACGCCGTCGAACACCGTGGGCTCCACGAAGTAACCGCCGCTGTCTTCACGCACGCGTCTTCCACCCAAGGTTACTTTCGCGCCGTCGGTCCTGCCCGCGTCGATGTACGACAGCACTCGCTTCATCTGCGTCTCGTCGACGATCGCCCCGAGCCTGGTCGCCGGATCGAGCGGATCTCCAGGCGTCATGGTGCGGCCCACGACAGCGATCTTCTCCAGCATCGCATCCTTGATGGAATCCTGCACCAGCAGGCGCGAGCCGGCCGAGCACATTTCGCCCTGGTTGAAGAAGATGGCGTAGGCCGCCGCGGTAGCCGCCTTGTCGAGATCCGGGCAATCGGCGAGCACGATGTTAGGCGACTTGCCGCCACACTCGAGCGAGACCTTCTTGAGATTGGATTGCGCCGCGTACTGCATCACTGTCTTGCCGGTGGCGGTGGAGCCCGTGAAGGTGATGCAATCCACGCCCATGGACGAGGCCAGCGCCTTGCCCGCCGTGTGCCCGAATCCGGGTACGACGTTGAATACACCTTCGGGCAGGCCCGCCTCCGCTGCCAGCTCCGCGATGCGCAGCGCGGTCAGCGGCGATTTCTCCGAAGGCTTGAGCACCAGCGAATTGCCGCTGGCGAGCACGGGCCCGATCTTCCACGAAGCCATCAGCAGCGGAAAGTTCCACGGCACGATGGCGCCGACGACCCCCATCGGTTCACGCGTGATGGTCGCCAGCGCATTCGGACCCGTGGGCGCGACCTCGTCGTAAATCTTGTCGACGGCTTCGGCATACCAGCGTATGCAGTTCGCGGCGGAAGGTATGTCGACGGCGAGGCTGTCGGAAATGGGCTTGCCCATGTCCAGCGTCTCTAACAAAGCCAGCTCTTCGCGGTGCGTGAGCATGAGCTCTGCCAGTTTCAGCAGGACCTTCTTGCGCGCCTTCGGTGGCTGCTGCGACCAGCTGCCACGGCGGAATGCGGCGCGGCCGCTCGCGACGGCCCGCTCGATGTCGATCTGGTCGCCGGCGGCAACCACACCCAGCGAACGACCGGTGGCCGGGTTGACATTGTCGAACGTGGCGCCGTTCGCCGACGAGACGAAACGGCCGTCGATGAACACTTGCGAACGCGGCTTCAAGGCGGCGGCGCGTTCGCGCCATTGGATTGCGGACACGGGGGGATTCACGGGCATGATTTAGAAGGTCGGCGGGGTGGAGGCCGAGATGATCTCACAGACTTCCGTACCCACATTGCGAAAGCGATGCGGCGTGGAACTGGAGAAGTAATAGGCATCGCCGGCCTCCAGGACACGCGTCTGCCCGCCCACGGTGAGCTCCACCTTGCCGCGCACCACGACTCCGCCCTCCTCGCCGCGATGCGAGAGCATGTCCTCGCCGGTGGCGGCATCGGGCTCATAACGCTCGTGCAGAACGGTGAGCTGCCGCCCGGGGCGTTGGGCCGCGACCAGCCGCAGCGAAGCGGCCTCGTTGCCTATCTCCACCAGTTCGCTGGCGGAATAAAACACCTGCGCGGCGCTAGTCACATCGAGCGTGAAGAACTCCGCCATGGACATCGGCACGCCATCGAGCACCTTCTTCAGCGAGCCCACCGAGGGGCTGACGCGGTTCTGCTCGATCAGCGAGATGAGGCCGTTGGTCACCCCGGCACGGCGCGCCAGCTCGCGCTGCGACAGGCCATGCAGTTCGCGTACGTGTTTGAGCCTTGCTCCGACGTCTATCGACATGATTGGGATTATGATCTTGGGCAACTGCCGGAGTCGAACATGGCCGCCCAACCCGAACATACAGCCCTATCCCTCGACGCTTACTGGATGCCGTTTACGGCGAATCGCCAGTTCAAGCAGAAGCCGCGAATGCTGGCGCGCGCGTCAGGCATGTACTACGAGACGCCCGAAGGGCGGAAGATCCTCGACGGCGTCGCCGGGCTCTGGTGCGTCAATGCGGGCCACGGGCGGCAGGAAATTACGCGGGCGGTGGCCGAACAGCTCGAGGTCATGGACTACGCGCCGGCGTTCCAGGTGGGCCATCCGGCGGCCTTCGAACTGGCCAATGCCCTGGTGCGTATCGCGCCCCAGGGAATCGACCATGTGTTCTTCACGAATTCCGGCTCCGAGTCGGTCGACACCGCGCTCAAGATCGCGCTTGCATTCCACAGAGCGAAAGGTGACGCCGGGCGCGTAAGGTTGCTAGGGCGCGAGCGTGGTTATCACGGCGTGGGGTTCGGCGGCATCAGCGTGGGCGGCATGACCGCCAATCGCAAGGCCTGGCCGACGGCCATGATCCCGGGCGTCGATCACCTGGCGCACACGCACGATCTCAAGCGCAACGCGTTCACGCGTGGCCTTCCCGTTCACGGTGCGGAACTGGCGGATGATCTCGAACGACTCGTCACGCTGCACGACGCATCGACCATTGCAGCCGTCATCGTCGAACCGATTGCCGGTTCGACCGGCGTGGTATTGCCGCCGCAGGGTTATCTCAAGCGGCTGCGCGAGATCTGCGACAAGCACGGCATCCTGCTGATCTTCGACGAGGTCATCACCGGCTTCGGCCGCACCGGATCGGCTTTCGCCGCGCAGGAGTTCGGCGTGACGCCCGACATGATCACCTGCGCCAAGGGCCTCACCAACGGCTGCGTCCCCATGGGCGCGGTGCTGGCATCGAAGAAGATCTACGACGCTTTCATGCAGGGACCGCCCGGCGCCATCGAACTGTTCCACGGCTACACCTATTCCGCACATCCCATCGCCTGCGCCGCGGGGCTGGCGACGCTGGGTATCTACGAAGGCGAGAAGTTGCTGACGCGCGCGAAGCAGATCGGGCCCGTGTTCGAACAGGCGGTGCATGCGCTGCGCGGCTTGCCGCACGTCATCGACATCCGCAACTACGGGCTGGTCGCGGGCATCGAGCTCGATCCCATCGCCGGCTCACCGGGCGCGCGCGCTTTCGGCATCTACCTCAAGTGCTTCGAGCGCGGCCTGCTGTTGCGCACGACCGGGGACATCATCGCGCTCTCGCCTTCGCTCATCATCGAGCCCAAGCACATCGAAGAGCTGTTCGGCATCCTGTCGCAGGCGCTCAAGGAATAAAGGAGGGGGCTGCCCCCACCGGCGCGAGGTTCGTGAGCTTGCGGCGGAACTCGCGGCGCAACAGCGCAAAGCTCACGACGGCCTGCAGAAACATGCTGCATACCGACAGGTACCACACGTGCACCAGGTCGAAATGCGGCTGTTGCGACAGCCAGATCGCCGGCGCGATGAACACGAACACGCGAATGATGCTCGAGCCGATGGTCGGCCAGGTATTGCCGAGCCCCTGGAACATCGACGAGCAGCTGAAGATGATGCCGTTCGCGGCGAAGTTCCATGACGTGATGATGAGCATGGTCGCGCCGACGGATACCACCGCTTCCTCGTACGTGAAGATGTGCATCAGCAGGTGCGAGCCGAACTGACAAAAAACGGTGAGTGCCAGCATGATTCCGATGCTCATGCCGACGGTCCAGTTGAATGTCTCGCGCACTCGTTCGGGTTTGCGCGCGCCGAAATTCTGCCCGGCGATCGGCGCCGCGGCGAAGGCCACCGCCATGGCGGGCAACATGATGAAGCGCATCGCGCCCTGCCCTTCAGCCAGACCTGCCTGTGCGTCCGCGCCGAACCCGCGGATCACCCAGTACATGACGGCCATGACGAGCGCCATGAAGAAAAACTCGAGCCCGATGGGCAGGCCGATGAAGAAGAGGCGCTTCAGAACCTCCGCGTTGGGCTTGATTTGCTCGCGGTGGAACGACACGTATTTCTCGTGCCGGTAGAAGTAATACGCGCTGATGATCACCCCGATGATCGTCGCGAACGTGGTGGCGAGCCCGGCGCCGAACGCGCCATACGGCTTGCCCGTGAGCCAGCCGATGGTGAGCACCGCCGCGAAAAGTATGTTCAGCCCGACAGTGATGAACTGGATGATCATCGTCGGCTTCACGATGCCGGTGCCACGCAAAGTCGCGAACATCGAGATCATGAGGAACTGGATGCCGAGGCCCGGCGTTACGCCCATCAGATAGTCGATGCCGGCCTGCGCAACCACCGCATCGGCCGCTTCCATGTGCATGTATGGGGCCGCCACCGCATACAGAAGTGCGAGCACGAAGATCCCCATGAACACCGAGAGCATGAGCGACTGGTTGAACACGAGATTCGCGCGTTCGTGCTGCTTCGCGCCGACCGCGTGCGAGACCATGGCCGCCGTGCCGACGTTCAGGACTTGCGTGAGCGCGAGTACGACGAACCAGAGGTTGCCCGCGGCACTGAAGCCCGCGGCCTGTTCGTTGCCGAGCATGGAGACGAACTTCAGGTCGGTGACGAAGTACGCCACCTGCACGACCATACCGATGAACATCTGGATCGACATCGTCGCGACATGTCCCGGGATCGAACCAACGCTCAGGTTTTTCATGCGGGAACCAAAATGGGGGTGGCCTAAATGACAGGCTCCCGCTGAATCGTCAACTGCCGCGCCAAGCCCAAAAAGAAAAGGCCGGTCTCGCGACCGGCCTCTTGCTTCAAGTCAGCGTGAACCGCCGATCTTGTTCTTCAATTGACAGTGATCATTCGCCCCACGGGAACGTGGTCATGACACCGACGAGGAAGCGCGGCTCGTTGTTGAAGACGTCGTCGGTGACCTTCCCATCGCCACTCGCGTCAGTTCCGGTGAACTTGCCGAAAATAGTGAAGTGGCCGGCAACGTAGTTGGCCTGCACGGCATAGTCGAATTGCTCGATGCCATCCCAGTAGTCGCCCCAGGCGTAGCCCGCATGGAACGCCAGTGAGAAGGCATCGTTGATCGGGGCGGTGTAGTTCACTTCGGTGTACTCCGCGTCGGTGGCGTCAGCCAGCGCACCGAAATCCCACGAGTACCACTGCTTGAAGCTGAAGGCACCGGCGTTGAAGCCGACGTAGATTTCCGGATAGTCGTCCTGCGCATCGCCGGTCGGGTACATGTACAACGTACCGCCCGTGGTCCACGAGAACGTATCGTTGATCTTGCCGACGTAGTTCAGGTAGAGATCCAGTTCCATGTCTTCGTCATTACCGAAGTCGATGTTCGACGCCCACGCGCCAATGGAGAGTCCATTGGAGAACGCGTAGTCGGCGCTGGCTTGCAGGGCTGGATCTTTTCCGCTCTGCGTGACGCCACGGAAGTCGTAGTCGCTCACGGCGGTCCAGGTCGAGCTGAATTGAGCTTGGGAAACGCCGCTGATGGCCAGAAGGCCAGTCACGAGCGCCAACGTTTTAATCGATTTCATTTGCTCCTCCGAGAGCTATAGGGGCCATTTACCTAAGCAAAGGCTGTGCCATTCTCGTCCTAGTAGCGTGATGATTCTTTAGATTTCAACGCGTTAGACGTATGCACAAAAAATACACGTAAGTACGTGGCGCGGATTATGCCGTAAACCCGGAGCGCGATGCACGATTTAGGTGCGCGCCTCAAAGATGGCGTAAAACTTGGTGCAGGTTTCCAGGACTTCCCAGGTGCCCTCGAACCCTGCGGGCACAACGAAGCCGGCACCGGGACCGAATTCCCACCTGTCGCCCCGCCCATTTTCGAGCACGACCCGACCCTGCGTGAGGCAACAGAACTCCGACTCCGTGTAACGGATGCGCCACTTGCCCGGCGAGCTCGACCAGCGCCCGGCGAAGAACTGCTGCGTGGCATCGGCGAAGTAATTGGTGACGGTTTGCCGCGGGTCGCCGGCGAGCAATCGATCGGCGGCTGGCGTGGTCGCTTCACCGTCCAGCGCCGTCGAGAAATCGATGATTTGCGTGTTCGCGGATGGAGTGTTCATGGCTGGATTATGGCGCGAACCCATTCCGGTGGCGGGCGGCACGACCACAACGGGTCGTGCCACCCGGGCACCATCATCGGAACCGCTCAGTTGCTGGCGAGCGAAGTGCCCGATTCGAAGCGAATCTCGACGCAGCGCTCAAAGGCCTGGTCATCCGCGACGGCTTCGCTGCTGGCGAATCGCTCGCCCATGGCCTCGATGATCATGCGTTCCTTGGACACGCCGGCCTTCTCGAGCTCGAGCGCAACCATTTCCGCACGCTCCTGCGACAGGCTCAGGTTGAGCTCCTCGTTGCCTCGTGAATCCGCGAAACCCGAGACGCGGACACGCACGTCCTTGAGGTCGGCAACCAGCGCGCCGAGTTTGGCGATTCGTGCGCGATCGCTGTCGCGAACGGCGGTCTGACCGGTGCGGAATTGCACAGTCGAGCCGACCGCGCCCGCCTTGCTTTCGATCTCGCTCAGCGTATTGCTCCGCGACTCGAGTTCGCTCGCGAGCAGCGCCGCCTCGGCCTTGCGGGCCGCGATCGCTTCGCTCTTCTTGTGACTGCGCTCGCCCATCACCGCGCCGACCGCCCCGCCGACCACCATGCCGATCGGCCCGGCGGCCGCGCCGCCAATGATGGCGCCGCTTGCGAAGCCGGCGCCGCCGCGCTTCGAGCCGCTATCGCCCGGCGGCTTCGCAAAGGCGGTGTTCGCCGCGAGGCTGATTGCCAACAGGCCCGCAACGAACGCGGGTTTACGAAATTTGGTAGTCCAGGTGCCCATGTGCCCTCTCCAGTGGTTAGAAACTCGAGAGCCGTTTTGCTCTCGAGGTTCATTACGCACCGGGATCGCGCAATCGAACTGGCAGCTCGCGGGCGAACCGGCGATGGATCGTGGCAAATTGTGGATTGGTAGGTGCCGGGTGGGGAATGTGGGGAGTGGACTCCCCACATTCCCCACCCGGCACCTACTGGCTTTCGCTTTGCTCGTGCAGGCGCGCGAGGAAGATGCGCACTTGCGCTTCGGCTTCATGAGCAGGCATCAGGCGCTGCTCCACCAGCACCCGCGCCATGTCGCGCATGGAGCGCTCTCCGTTGATCAGCGCCAGCAGGAATGCGTGCACGCGGCTGGAAATGGCCTGCATTTCGAACGCCGGCGTGCGCGGCACGGGTTTGTCAGGCTGCAGCAGCCAGTCGGGAAGCACGCGGGCACGCGGGGTCTCCGCGGGCGGGCCCACCTTGTTAGCCACCCAGCTGATGGTGCTCTCGATGCGCGCGTGCCGGCTGGCCGGTGAGCGCATGTAGGGAATCGAGGCTTCGCGCACTTCGAAGCCGGCGAACCCGGCCTTAGGAATATATGCGCTCACCTCTTCGAGGCTCAGGCGCTCGGCGTAGGCGGCGCGGGAAAACGCCAGCGAGCCGAAGTTGATCCAGCGCCCACCCGGTTTGAGCGCGAGGTTGACGCGCGCCGCCACGCGCGCAAAAGGTTCACCGATGATGTCGACGAACCACGGCGTGACGACGGTATCGAATGCGCCGTCGGCGAACGGCGGCTGCAATGCATCCGCGGCAACCAGTTCGAGCCCAGGCCTGGCCGGTGCGGGCGCTGCCAGGCGCCGCAACACGGCGTGATCCTCGATTCGGCGCGGAGCAATCGGAAATTCGTACAGTTCGACCGTGCGCCCGGCGAACAGCTCGCGTGCCGCAAACAACAGCAGCGGATTGAAATCCGTGGCCACCGTGAGCGTCGCATCGGAGGCCGCATGCAGATCGTAGGCCAGCCGCCCGGCCCCGGCGCCCTGAACCAGTACGCGGCCCAGGCCCTCGAGGTTGCCGCCAAGCAGCGCGCGAAGCTCGCTCATGGCCGCCTGGTTCTCCTCCACGCCCCATGACCAGTCGCGGTGCAGATTCACGTAGTAGTTAGTCAGGCCCTGTTCGGTGGGCAGACGCGTGCCAAGACCCTGGTGCGTGGTCTCGGCGATGCCGGCCTGATCGAGGCCGAGTGGCGTGAGCAGCTGGCGCAGACGCTCGATCTGATCTTCGTTCGCGCGCGCGACATGCTCGAGCCGCCGGCGCGTAGCCGCTTCGAGCGCGACATCGCCCAGGCTGGCGCGCATCGCCGCGGCCTCTGATGCCAGATGCTGCGTCAGGAAACCCAGGCGGCCACGCCATTCCGCCAGCGCCTGGCGCGGCTCGGGGAACAGCCATGGAACCTCGCCGATGACCGGATATCCGCTGCTGCACGCGCCGCACATCCAGCCGGCGCGCGCCAGCGTGACCGGGCCGCGCTGGCAGCGCGGACAGGAAAGCACACTCGTCAATGGATGGGTTTCAGCCAAAGCGCGGCAATGCTGGCGGTCAGGGGGGCTGCGGTCAAATGTCCGAGTTCTCATTCGTGTGACAGATCACTTCCAGGGCGCACTGGCCTCGCGCAAACTGGGCGCCAGGAAATCGAGGGAGTTCTGGATGGACCACGTCTACCCACCGGGCCCGGCCACCGTGCCGCCCAATCTCACCGCCGCGACCGCCGCGTACAAGCATCGTGCCTGGCTGGCCATGGGCGGCCTCGCCGCATTCATCGTGCTGTATTTCGCGTTGTCCGGCTGGTTCGCATGGACCTCGTGGCGTCTGTTCAGCGGAATGTTCGGCCAGGGTGGCCAATTCGACCTCTGGCAATTCATCGCCGCCGTCTGCGCCGCTTTCCTCGCGGTATTCATGCTCAAGGCGTTGTTCTTCATTCAGCATCGCTTCGACGTCGAAGACATCGAAATCACGCGCCAGGACCAGCCGCGATTGTTCGAATTCATCGACCGGCTCGCCGACGAGGCCCGCGCACCGCGAGCTCACAAGGTCTATCTTTCGGCGCGGGTCAACGCCGCGGTGTTCTACGACCTTTCACTGTTGAATCTCATCATTCCTTCGAAGAAGAACCTCGAGATCGGCCTGGGACTCGTCAACGTGGTGACGCTCGGCGAACTCAAGGCCGTGCTGGCGCACGAATTCGGTCATTTCGCGCAACGATCCATGGCCGTCGGCCGCTGGGTTTACATCTCGCAACAGATCGCCGGCCACATCGTGGCGCGCCGCGATGCGCTCGACAAACTGCTGCAGCAGCTGTCGCGCATCGACCTGCGTGTCGCCTGGGTGGGCTGGGTACTCTCCATCATCGTCTGGTCGATCCGATCGATGATGGACGTGCTGTTCCGCGGCGTGCTGCTGGCGCAGCGCGCGCTGTCGCGGCAGATGGAATTCCAGGCGGACCTGGTAGCCGTGTCACTGACCGGCAGCGATGCGCTGATCCACGCGCTGCACAAGCTCAGCGCGGCCGACGATGCCTGGGACAAGGCGCTGGAATT
>DASQJS010000057.1:0-5795 GCA_035630995.1 Steroidobacteraceae bacterium
GTGGTCGACATGAAAAAGCCCCGCATTCGCGGGGCTTTCTGATGAGCGGCTTTCGAGCCTCGGGGGTCTGGCGTCAGCGCCCGATGAAGGTTAGCGGGTCGATCTGGCGGCCGTTCTTGAGAACCTCGAAATGCACGTGCGGGCCGGTCGAGCGGCCCGTGGAGCCGACGAAGGCCAGGATATCGCCACGGGAAACCGTACGGCCCACGCCGACCGCCACAGCCTGGTTGTGGCCGTAGCGCGTGATCAGGCCATTGCCATGGCTGACCTCGACGAGGGTGCCGTAACCGGTCTTCTCACCGGAGAACGTAACCACACCTGCTGCCACGGCAATAACTTCGGAACCCCGCGGGCTCGCGAAATCGATGCCCTTGTGGAAAGCCTGGTGACCGTTGAATGGATCCTGGCGCTCACCGAAGTACGACGAGATGTGACCAGCCCGCACCGGGCGGCCATCCGGGCGAATCTGCTCGTCGAGCTTCTTCGACAACAGCGCGTTCTCGAGCGCCGCCAGCTGCGCGTCGCGCGAGGAGATCTTCCGTTCCAGCCCATTCAACAGCGAGTTGAGGTCGGGCGCCTGCATGGCGGCGCCGATGTCCGATTCCGGACCGCCGACGGCCGGCTGGCTCTCGAAATCGAATTCGCGGTTGTCGATGTTGGCCATCTGGGTGAGGCGCTTGCCCAGCGCGTCGAGCCGGATGACATGGGCATTCATCTGCCCGATACGCATGGCTACCGCGTCTACGCGGCGCTGAAGCTCGGCCTTGAGTTCCTTGATTTCGGCCTGCTGTTCGGCGAGGGTCGCGGTCCACGAAGCGACCCCACGCGGGGGCGCCTTGCTCTCACCGATCTTGAATCCGAGGCTGAAGGCGGTGGCCAAGATGGCGACCAGCACGGCCGCAAAGGCAGCGACAGCGAATGGATGGGCCAGGTTGAAGTGCCGGGCACGACCTTCACGGCGCGAGAAGAAAATGATGTTCATCGCGCCAGCTCCAGGCCCTGGGAACAATTCGGATCTTCACGATCCTGTTCTTTGTGGTTCAAAGACTTGTACCTCGCTGGCAACCTGAAACACCGCAAAACCAATAGGCCCAGCAGGCGCGAAACTATGCCCAAAAGACCACCCCGAAACAAGCAAACCGTCCGTCCGGGCTCCAAACCCAGGACTGCGGGAGACTTAATCTCGGCGCGTCTGCCAGCTCTCCTCCAGCGTGCCCTTTCGGCGCCCGATGAGTCCGTGTGGCAGGTCGCAGTAATGAAGGCGCTGGGGCCGGACCTGGCCATTAAGGTAAATCGATGCACCCTGGATAGCGGAAGGATTACGGTCATCGCGGAGTCCTCCGCCTGGGCCGCCCGCATGCGGTTCCAGCTGGCAGAAGCCGAGTCAGAGCTCCGTGCCGTGACGCCGGGATATCGCGAGCTGATCGTGCGTGTCCGGCCACGGCAGGCTGGCGCCAGCCTGGGTGCCCCCCGCAAGTCGTCCCGATAGACCACGCTACAGCTCCCCTGAGGCGAGCCGGTCTGCCGCGTAGTGCGCGGCGCGGGCCGACAGGGCCATGTAGGTCAAAGAGGGGTTTACGCAGCCCGACGACGCCATGCACGAACCGTCGGTGATGAAGAGGTTCGGAATGTCGTGCGCCTGGTTGTGCCGGTTGAGCACGGAAGTCGCGGGGTCGAGCCCCATTCGCGCCGTACCCATTTCGTGGACGCTGGTGCCCGGCGGCGAAAGATGCGGGAACAGCGCGCGGACATTGGTGCAGCCCGCGGCCCTGAGCATCGCCTGCGCGTCCTCGTCGGCCCGCGCGGCGAGCTTGCGTTCGTTCTCGCCGAACGTGCAGTCGATGTGCACCAGCGGCAATCCCGAGGAATCGGTTCTGCTCTCATGCAGCGTGATGCGGTTGTCCGCGCGCGGCAACATTTCGGCGAAGCCGAACAACACCATCTGCCAGGGACCCGGCTCGCGCAGGTCGGCCTTCAGTTGCGCGCCGACACCCGGACTGTCGAGCGCGCGATCCCAGTTCGGGCGTTCGCCCTTGCCCTGGAACGCCCAGCCGCGCGTGTATTCACCGCGACTGTCTTCGGTCACGTTGGCGTAGCGCGGAATGTAAATACCCGTGGGGCGGCGCCCGTAGTAATAACGATCGAGGAAGCCGGGCACGTTGCCCATGGCGCCGATGCCGTGCACGTGATCCATGAGGTTGCGGCCGACCTGGTCCGAGCGGTTCGCGAGACCCTTCGGAAAGAATTCCGATTTCGAGTGAAGCAGGATCTGCGCGGTCGGGATTGTCGAGGCGCACAGGAACACCACGCGCGCCTGGTAGCTGCGCCGCTGCTTCGTCTTCGCATCGATGACCCGCACCGCGGATATGCGGCGCTTGGCGTGGTCGTAGTCGAGCGTCTCGACCACTGCGTCGGTGACCACCGTCAGGTTACCGGTACGCTCCGCAGCCGGCAGTGTCGCGCTCAGCGTCGAGAAATATCCACCATAACCGCAGCCTCGTTCACACACGTTTCTCAGCTGGCAGGGTCCGCGCCCGAGCGCGATGTGTTCGGCGGTGGGCTCAGTGAGATGCGCGCAGCGGCCAATCGTGACGCGGCGCGACGGGTGGCTGCTTTCGAGCTTTCGCTTGAAATCGAGCTCGGCGCAGTTGAGATCCATCGGCTTCTGAAAACGGCCGTCGGGCAACTGCTCGAGTCCTTCGCTGTTGCCGGAAATACCGGCGAAGGTTTCGACGTGGTCGTACCACGACGAAATGTCGGCATAGCGAATCGGCCAGTCGACGCCGTGGCCGTCCTTGCTGTTTGCGCTGAAATCGATGTCGCTGAAGCGATAGGTCTGCCGCGCCCAGGTCAGCGACCGGCCACCGAGGTGATACCCGCGCAGCCAGAGGAACTCGCGACCTTCGGGCGTGAGATACGGATGCTCGCTGTCCTTGACCCACCATTGCCGGGTCGCCGAATTGAACGCGTAACAGGTGCTCTGGATCGCGTAGTCGCGACGCACTTCGTCCTCGGGCACCTGGCCACGATGGGCGAGCTCCCACGGAGCGGCGAAATCCTGATAGTCGGTCTTGTGCGTCACGTGACGTCCACGCTCTATCAACAGCGTTCGCATCCCGCGTTCGCAGAGCTCTTTCGCGGCCCAACCACCGCTTATCCCTGAGCCAATGACGATTGCATCGAAGTCCATGATGGCGTCGGAGAATCAGTAGAACGCGGAAGCGCGGCCGACTTCGGTGACCGGCAGGCAGGCGCGCCAGGCGCCGGGAACCAGTTCGAAGCGCAGCTCGTGCGTCGCGCCGACCTCGGAGTGGTAATAGCCGATGAGCACCAGCCATTTGAACTTGCGATATGCGCCGTCATGCGCGCCGATGCGCGCGGCGTCGAATTCCTTCACCACCTCGAGGCGCCGTTCCGGCGGCATTTCGAGGAACGCCATGCCGAACCGGCTCCATGCCTGCTGCTCGATGGCCTCGAGCACATTGGCAATATCGGTTCGCGTCGCGGCCGATCCCCACTGCGCGAGCATCTCGCGGATGAATGCGGGCACGCCCGCGCCGATGGCGCCGGCAGTGTCGGTGGCGGGAATCATCGTTTCGCTGACCTGCTCGAGCTGCGCAAATTGCTCGGCCGAAAGGACCGGCCCGGCCGTGTCGGCCTTGTCGCCGGTCGGACGTGAAAAACGAGTCAGCGCCGCCGCCCCGCCCAGCAGGAACACCGCACCGGCCAGCAAGGCACGCCGATTGATTTTTTCGCTATTACCCGCTTCCACGCCGAAGGTCCTCCGCCCCGATCTATCGGCGACGTTGCTTCGAAATGAATCCGCAATGTGTGCGCCGCGTCAGGTTCCCGGGGCGCATGGAAAAAGGACTACAGCGGCGGCAAGGAATTGCCGCGTTGAACATCGAGGGAATGCTGCTCGCTAGAAGGCGGAGCCGACCGCCACCGGGGGCGGCTGGACGTAGGCGATGGGCGCGTCGGCGGGCTTCTCGAACGTGACCGCCTCCCAGGTGGAAGGCTCGGAAATGAGCTTGCGCAGCAGGTTGTTGTTCAGCTTGTGGCCGGACTTGTAGCCGCTGAACTCGCCGATCAGGCTGTGCCCGAGTAGATAGAGGTCGCCGATCGCATCGAGGATCTTGTGCTTGACGAATTCGTCCTCGTAACGCAGGCCGTCTTCATTGAGCACGCGGAAATCGTCGAGCACGATGGCGTTGTCGAAGTTGCCGCCCAGGGCGAGATTGCGCGCGCGCAGCATCTCGAGGTCGCGCATGAAGCCAAAGGTGCGGGCGCGCGACACTTCCTTCAGGTAGGAAGTGGTCGAGAAATCCATCGAGGCTTTCTGGCCGCGGCGCTTGAACAGCGGATGGTTGAATTCGATTTCGAAATTCACCTTGAAGCCATCGAAGGGCCGGAACTCGGCCCACTTGTCGCCATCTTCGACGCGCACGCGCTGCTTGATGCGCACGAATTTCTTCGGCGTGCGCTGCTCTTCGAAGCCCGCCGACTGCAGCAGGAACACGAAGGGGCCGGCGCTGCCGTCCATGATCGGAACTTCCGGCGCGCTCACGTCGACATGGGCATTGTCGATTCCCAGGCCGGCGAAAGCCGACAGCAGGTGCTCCACCGTCGAGACGCGGGCCTCACCATTAATAAGAGTGGTGCCGAGCTGGGTGTCGCCCACATTCAGCGCGTGGGCGCGCACCTCGGCGGGCGGATCGAGATCGGTGCGCCGGAAGACGATGCCGGTGTCGGGCGCCGCGGGCCGAAGCGTCATCAGGATCTTCTGGCCGGTATGCATACCGACGCCCTGGGCGCGGATGGAGTTTTTGAGAGTTCGTTGTCCGAGCATCTGAAAATATCTCCCGCTGCCGTTTACACGGTGCTCGGGTAGCGCCGCCTTCAGTCACTTAAGACGTGGGCGGACATCGGGGAGCGGCCGCAGGCGCGGCACCGTGCCCCCAAAAGGGGCGCTACCGTAACACAATTGCCTTATTCAGTCTCCGGCATCAGTCAGCCTGACGCCGCAGAAAGGCCGGAATATCCAGCACATCTTCAGATTCCGCGCTGGCATGCAGACCGTCGCCCACCGCTCTTTGACGCTGCACCGCTGGTTTATCCAGCGCTGCGTAGTCGGCCGCCGTCAGCGGACGGCGCGGTACCACCCGCATGGAGGGTTCCGCCGCCGGCGCTGCCGCCTGCGGTACTGCCTTCGAGAGTGTGGGTACGTCGCGACCGAACGGCGAACGGCCGCTGACCGCGATCTCGGGTTTGCCGAGCCCGGTGGCCACCACCGTAACCCGCATTTCATCAGACAGCTCGGGGTCGATGACGGTTCCCACCACGACGGTGGCGTCTTCCGAAGCGAACTGCTTGACGATGTTGCCGACTTCCTGGAATTCGCCGATCGACAGGTCCATGCCCGCGGTGACGTTCACCAGGATGCCGTGCGCGCCGGACAGGTTGATGTCCTCGAGCAACGGTGAAGAGACGGCCATTTCGGCCGCTTCCTTCGCACGGTTCTCGCCACGCGCGACACCGGAACCCATCATCGCCATGCCGGTCTCGCTCATCACCGTGCGCACGTCAGCGAAGTCCACGTTGATGAGGCCCGGACGCGTGATGAGCTCGGCGATGCCCTGCACCGCGCCCTGCAACACGTGGTTCGCGCTCTTGAACGCGTCTAACAACGTGGTCTTGGCGCCGAGCACCGTGAGCAGCTTCTGGTTCGGAATGGTAATCAGCGAGTCGACGTACTTGCCGAGTTCGGCCAGCCCGTGATTCGCCACCAGCGTGCG
>DASQJS010000058.1:0-4638 GCA_035630995.1 Steroidobacteraceae bacterium
AGTGGTTAGCCGGCGCGGTGAGCACATCCGTGCCTTTGGGCGTGATGCCCACCATGAAGAAGAACGCCGGAATCTTCTCGCCGAAATACGCGAAATCTTCCGAACCCGTGATGAGCGCGATCTCCTTCACATTGGCCGCGCCCGCGACTTTCCGCAGGCTGGGCAGCACGCGCGCGGTGAGTTCGGGGTTGTTGTAGGTCACGGGGTTCGCATACGCATCGAACTCGAACGTGGCCGTGGCGCCATTCGCTTCGGCGGTGTTCTCCACGAGCCGCTTCATGGCGTCGTAGATCTGCTGCTTCTGCTTGGGATCGAAAGTACGGATCGTTCCGATGATCTCGGCGGAGTCCGGGATGATGTTGTTGCGGATGCCGCCCTTGATGATGCCCGCGGAGACGACGGCGGGATTCTGCGTGATGTCGATCTGCCGGCTCACGACGGTCTGCATGGCGTTGATGATCTGCGCGGAGACGACGATCGGATCCACGCCCTGCCAGGGACGCGAGCCATGTGTCTGCTTGCCGTTTACCACCACTCTCCAGGCCTGCGAACCCGCCATGAACGGGCCGCTGCGATAGCCAATGATTCCGGTGTTCAACGAAGCCCACATGTGCAGCCCCAGGGCTACCTCGGGTTTGTACTTCTCGAAGACGCCAGCCTTGAGCATCTCGGATGCGCCACCGACTTCGCCGGGCGGCGCCCCCTCTTCCGCAGGCTGGAACACGAACAGCACGTTGCCACGCAGCGAGCCCTTCACCCTGGTCAGAGCCTCGGCAACGCCCATGAGGATGGCCGTATGCGAGTCGTGCCCGCAGGCATGCATGACGCCAACTTCTTCGCCCCGGTAGCTAGACTTCGCCACCGACTTGAACGGTACGTCGGTGCGCTCGGTGACGGGCAACGCATCCATGTCGGCGCGCAGCGCAATCGTGGGCCCGGGTTTGCCGGTGCGCAGCAATGCCACCACGCCGGTTTTCGCGATGCCTGTCTCCACTTCGAGACCCAGTTTCTTCAGATGATCCGCGACGATCCCTGAGGTGCGAAGTTCGCGGTTGGAAAGTTCCGGATTCTGATGAAAATCCCGTCTCCAGCTGATGATCTTGCTGTCCACCGCCTTTATTTCGGCTTCGAGATCTTTGGAGTAGGCTGGTGAAAGCCAAAAGGCTGCTAGTGCTACCCAAGGTAGCAATTTGTAGGTGTAAGTCGACATAGGGAACCGAGTCTGCGCTGACTGGTCGCAGTACTGCAACGCCCCGATACTTCGCAAGAGCAAGAAGAATCACTCATGCATGTAGTTGATGCCACGCTCTTCTATTCGCCTACCAGCGGCGGAGTGAAGCGCTACCTGTTAGCAAAACACGAATGGATGCGCCAGCACACCAGCTGGCGGCACAGCCTCGTGGTGCCAGGAGAGACTCGCTCGCATTTTCCTGGCGACATCTCGACGGTTGCCGGCGGGCTCGTACCGGGTGCCTTCAACTATCGCCTGCCGTTGAACCCCATGCACTGGTCGCGCGCCATCGACGCACTCGAACCGGATCTCATCGAGATCGGCGACGCATTCCACCCGGCGTGGGCGGCGGCCAGCGTCGCCAGTCGCCGCGGCATCCCGCTCATCGCCTTCTACCATTCGAACTTTCCGCAGCTCGCGGGCCGGCGGCTCGGCAGCGCGATACAACGTTTCATCGAGTGGTACGTAAAGCTCACCTATGAGCGTTGCGAGCAGGTGCTCGCGCCCAGCCGCTACATGTGCGAGTACCTGCACAGCATTGGAGTCAGGCACGCCACGTGTCAGCCACTGGGCGTCGACGTCGATACCTTCACACCCGAACGACGCACTCGCAATCTCGCCGCCGAGCTCAACCTGCCGCACGGCACGCGAGTCCTGGTGTTCGCGGGACGCTTCTCGAAGGAGAAAAACATTCCGGTGCTCACCGATGCGTTTCGACGGCTTGGCGACCCGTATCACCTGCTCTTGATAGGCGGCGACGAAACGGGCCGCGAGGGAAATGTCACGCGCATCCCTTATTGCCGCGACAACCACGCGCTGGCCAGCTACATCGCTTCGGCCGATGCATTCGTGCACGCCGGCACGCATGAAACCTTCGGGCTCGTCGTCCTGGAAGCCATGGCCTGCGGTCGCCCGGTCGTGGCAATGCGCGCCGGGGCGCTGCCGGAGCTCGTCGACCCGGGCGCGGGGAACCTCGCCGAGCCGCACGCGGATCCGGCAGTTGCGGCCACGAATCTCGCCGACGCCATCGTCAATGTGTATGAACGCGACCTCGATGTGCTCGGCGCCGCCGCGCGCCGCCACGTGCTGGCCAACTACAGTTGGTCGCGGGCGCTACAGGCTCTCATGGGTCGTTACCAGCTCGCGGTCGGCGCAAGCCGCCTGCCGGCGCTGGCCAATGGCATGGCGCGCGCCGAGACGACTACGCAATAGCCAAGGCTGACGGCTGTCAGAGCCAGCCGGACCATTTCTGTAGATAGTCCTGCGCCCACTTCACGTCTTCGAGACCTGAGCCAACGCGAAACTGGTCGACGAAGCTGGCGAAGTTGCTCTGCAACGCCTCGGCTCCCCCGAAACGTTTTTCGAACTTCTCGATGACTTCGGGCGGGCCGCCGATCACGGAGTAGTGCATCTGCGAGTCGACGATCAGGAATACGTCGAGCGTCGATGCGAGCAGGCAGGTGGGGTTCGACACCAGGCGCGTCCTGATCCAGCTTGCGAGCTCGGCGTCGAGTTTTCCGGTGTGGCGGAAAAATGGCTTCGGCGCACTCAGGTTCGCCACGTAGAACTCGCCGCCGCAAACGCCGTTGAGAAAACCCAGCAGGCGCGCGGATTCGTTGAAGCTGTCGTCGCCGTCGGGCGGTCGTATGCCCTCGGGAAATGCGCGCCCGTCGAGCGGAGCCTTGGGCCACCACACTTCGTGTCGAGGTTTCTTCGGCGACGGAGCGAAACGCTTGCTGGCGAGCAGCTCGAAGCGCTGCTGCACTTCCTTGCGTTCATTCGGTGTGAGGTCACGCAGCTCGACCATCATCGGGCCACCAGCTCGAACACGGTGACGCGGCCGTTCTTTTCACCGGTGGCCACGCGCTTGCCGTCGGGGGACCAGCGCACCACGCTGATCTCCGAATCGAGCATCTGCACGTCGATGGGTTGTTTGGCCTTGGCGGGCCGCCACAGCGTGAGCCGCCAGTCGCGTCCCGCGCTGACCAAGTGCTCGCTGCCCGGCTGCCAGGCGATGCTGTCGACGCGTTCGGTATGGCCGCTCAACACGATGGGGCGCGTGCCTTCCGGACCCTTGCCGCCGAAATCCCACAGCACGACCTCGTTGCCGGCGCTCGAAGCGAGATAGCGACTGTTGTCGCTCCACGCCACCAGTTCGAGCTTGCCGTCATAGCCTCGCATCTGTGAATCCTTGCCCGTTGAACGATTCCAGAAGTGCAGCGTGCCGTCGGCCATGCCGCTAGCAAGGAATCGTCCGTTGCCGCTGAAGTTTACCGTGAGACAGGCGGCCGGCCACTTGTAGCGCCGTGTTTCGTAGCGCGATTTCTCGATGCGATGCACCGCGAGTTCGCCGTTCAGGGCAACCCCGAGATCTGTTCCAGGCCGATCGAACGACAGCGCCACCGCGGCGCTCGCGGCGGGTGGGAACGCATGGATCTTTTCGCCCTGGGCTGACCAGAGCGTCACCACTTTGCCGGCCGCGCTCGCCAGGACCTCGCCATCGGGCGAATAGCTCAGGGCCTGGGTCGGCGTGGGCGCGGGCTTCCAGCGCTTGATCTCTTTGCCCGACGTACCGTCCCAGAGCGCCACCGCGCTGTCCTGGCCGGAAGTCGCGAACACGTTCGCGTGCGGACGCCACACGATGCTCAACGCGCCTAACTGGTGTTCGCCGAGCACTTCGACCGTCAACGCATCGCCTTCGGCGCGCGCCAGCGCGACCTTGCCCTCACCGCCGGCGATCGCGAACGACATGCTGTCGGGTGCCCACGCGAAATCGGCCACGTAGTCGTCGAGGCTGGCGGTCGCGCGTGGCTCCAGCGCAAATGACAGGGACTTCTTCGCGGCCATGATTATTTCGCGACGGCGGATTCAAATCCGGCTTCGAGCTCGGCACGGTCGAGTCCACGGCCGATGAACACGAGACTATTGGTGCGTTGGGCGTCGCCCCAGGGTCGTTCCGCCTGCGCATCGAACATCATGTGCACGCCGTGAAATACCTGGCGGCGATCTTCACCCTTCACGTTCAGCACGCCTTTCATGCGAAAGATGTCCTGCCCACGGGTCTTGAGAAGATAGTCGAACCACTGATTGACCTTCACCGGATCGAGCGCACGCGGATCGCTGATGCCGATGGAGCTGATGTCGTCCTCGTGATGATGCGAGGCGAACTTTCGCTCGGCGGCGGGCCGCTGGCCGGCGAGGTGCATCCCGAACTCCAGCGGATGATGCTCGCAGAACAGCGCATAGGCGCCGGCCTTGTCGATGGTCAGCCTGAAGTCCGCGCCGGGATGCGAGATGTCGATGGCGTTGTGCGACGGCGCTGCGTCGAGCGTGCCGTGGCAGGGGATGAGAGTCGCGGCTTCCGCAAACGCGCGCACAGCGGGTTCGATGGCTGCTTCGAGTGCCGT
>DASQJS010000059.1:0-9022 GCA_035630995.1 Steroidobacteraceae bacterium
GGAGAAACTAGTTGGTCAGCGTTATGCGGCAATGCCTGATGCATTGGCCACCAAATTTCCGCGGGCGGCACTGAGCCTTTCGTGGCAATTCTTGTTCGGCTCCGCGACTCGCTGCTTCAATGCGGCCCGCAATCGATGGGAGCGTTGGCATGCATCACCAACCGGCTTGCAGCGCGCCTTCCACATAGCTGTGGCTCGAGGGGCGCGCTGCCCCACATGATCAATCTATTCCTACCAGTAGGCATAGTTTGATCAAACTGATCAAACTATGGTTCCACGCGCACACGGCGCTTTCCCGATGGTATAGATGGTGGGCCTGCTTGGATTCGAACCAAGGACCAAGGGATTCACGTTGCCGAAGCGTTTCCGCCCCGCGTGGACTATCTCTTCACCCGCGAGCAGTTATCTCTAACTACCCGGTAGGGTGCGGGACGCTCTAGCCTGTCATCAAGGGCGCTTCGAGCCCTCAGGTAGTCTCTGCACCTTCCGAAGCTGCCGCCTCGGCTTGGCTCAGGGTTGCCATGCGCGCCTTCTTCCATGAAGAAGGGGCACGAAGGTTTCCCTGAATTCATCCCGTCCACTGCACCGGTTTCCCGGTGCAGGCACCTATATAGATGAGTCCCCTGCACTAACCGCTGTGCTACAGGCCCGACCGGGCGCGATTGTACAGGGGAAGGTCAAATCGGGCTTGTGTGTAAAGTGATATCACTTTAGTATCAACTTCAGTTGATAACCAAGAGAGGGAGAAAGTCATGAATGCGCCTGGTGGTACGGAAGAAGTCGATTTCAAGAGCTCCAGTGGCTACCTGGCCCTGTTGTTCATGTTCATCGCACTGCTCGCGATTCCGCTGTCCGTCATGGCGCGATTCCCGCCGGTGATTTTGCTCGCAGTGCTCACCCTGATTTTTCTCGCGAAGGGCATGTACATGCTGCAGCCGAACCAGTCGGCGCTGATGATGCTGTTCGGCGCCTATCGCGGCACGGACTATTCCACCGGCCTGCGCTGGGCGAACCCCTTCCTGAACAAGAAGAAGGTCTCGCTGCGCCTGCGCAACTTCAACAGCGAGAAGCTGAAGGTGAACGACAAGCGCGGCAACCCCATCGAGATCGCCGCGGCTGTCGTGTGGAAAGTGAAAGACACGGCGCGCGCGGTGCTCGACATCGATCACTACGAGCACTACGTGCCCGTGCAGGCGGAGTCGGCGGTTCGCCACCTGGCCAATGAATACTCCTACGACGCGCATGACGACGATCAGGCAGAGCTCACGCTGCGCGGCGGCGGAGACGAAATTGTCATGCGTCTCAAGCGCGAACTGCAGGAGCGCTTCGAGAAGGCCGGGCTTCACGTCGAAGACGCGCGCCTCACGCACCTCGCCTACGCGCCTGAAATCGCGGGCGCCATGCTGCGGCGTCAGCAGGCCGAAGCGGTCATCGGCGCCCGCAAGCAGATCGTGCTCGGCGCGGTCAGCATGGTCGAGATGGCGCTCAAGGGCCTGCAGGAACGCGGCGTGGTGGAGCTCGATGACGAGCGCAAAGCCGCCATGGTCTCGAACTTGTTAGTGGTGCTGTGCGCGGAAAGTGAGGCGCAGCCCGTGATCAATGCCGGCTCGCTGTATCAATAACGCGGTGCCGTCTTGAGCGAGCCGCCAGCACGAAAAGCGTTCCTGCTGCGCCTCGATCCGGCGGTTGCCGCCGCGATCGAGGCGATGGCGGCGCAGGAGCTGCGCAGCGTCAATGGCCAGATCGAGTGGTTACTGCGCGAAGCGCTGGCCAAGCGCGGTCGCGCGATCAATACCATGTCGCGAACCAACGCCCGCAGGCCGCGAAAGGACGAATAACAAAGACGAGTGAATCAGGTAGCGGCCGCGGCGGAAGCCACTGAAATGCAATTGCCGCCCTTGCCCCCGTTCGATTTCTCGCAGGCGCGCACGACGCCCGCACGCAGATTGGTCGCCACCTTCCCTCGCGCGGCCGAGGTGTTCCACTCGTTGAGCTTCTCGTCGAGCTTGTTGAGGCGCGATAGCGTGCGGCGGTGAATGCGATTCGGTCCGTCGAGCTCGGCGATGACCTGGGCCCCCACCTTCTCGATAGTGGCGAGATCGTCCGGCTTCATGCGCAACAGGCCATCGAGGTAGTTGTAGCCCCACTGGAATCGGGACGCGGGTCCCTTGGCCTTGGCGTACGCCTCGGCCAGCAGCTCCACGCTGCGATCGATGTTACCGAGGTGCTCCTCGACATCCGCGAGGTCGCCCAGGTAGTAGTAAGGCGTGTTCGACGTCGTCGCCTCGAGCGTCAGCAGATCGCGGGCGCGTTCCCAATCGTCGAGCGCGATATAGATGTTGATGGCGGAGTTCACGACGCCGGCGCGCACATAGGCGTCCTGCTTCACGGCGAGCATCTTGTCCGCGGTGGCGAGTGCGACGCTGCGTACGTCGGTCGGAACCTTGCTGTCGGCGGCATAAGCCTTGGCCGCGGTGATCTTCATGAGTTGCGCGGCCAGCTGGTCCGCAGGCGCGAATTCCGCGTTGGCAGTGGCGGCATCGGCGACCGCCATCCAGCGCTCTCGCAACGTGGGCGCGAGCTGCGGCAGCGTCTGGCGCGCGGCGAGGAAAAACTCCGTGCGCAATCCACGCAGCGCATCCGCGTTGGCGAGCGCGAGTGGCTTGTTGGTCAGCAGCTCATTGACGCGCACGATGGACACGGTGAGCGCCTTGTCAGCCTTGCCGCCGCTCTTGAGCACGTCTTTCTGCTGCTCCGTGGCCTGCTGCGCGGCGCGAATGTGCAGACGTGCGCGTTCCCGGGTCAGCTCGGCCGGGCAAGTGCGGGCCGCGTTCTCGAACGCTGTCTGCAGCTTCGCGGCCGCAAAAACACCGTCATCTTCGAGCCCGAACGCGTGATATGCGAGGCGGCGGCAATCATCGGCGGCGAGAGGCGCCTCGCCCTTCACTGCCAGCTCGATGACATCCTTGACGGGTCGCACGTCGCCGAGCGCGTTGTCGAGCACGCCGGCATACAGCGAGAGGTCCATGTTGCCGGCTATACGTGTGATCTCGGTGCGGTCCGCCTTGAACACCACCACCGTGGGATAACCCGTGACCCGGAATTCATCGCCCCACTTCTGCGCATCGGGCAGGTCGCCGTCGAGATAGACCGCGACGAACAGCTTCGACTTCTCGATGAAGTCTGGCCGGTTGAACACCGCCGACTTGAGCTGCTTGCATGGCGGGCACCACTGCGCGCCCCAGTACAGCAGCACAGGCTTGTTAGACGCCTTGGCGGAAGCGAATGCGGCTTCGACGTCGCCATTGAACCAGGCGATGCCGGGCGCATCGGCGTGCACGCTGGCGAGGCTGACATCCTCGGCGGCTTTCGGCGCGGGCTTTGGCGCCGAGGCGGCATCGCCTTGCCCGCAGGCGCTGAGCAAGCCGGCGGAAAACAGAATCGCAGTCATCAAAATGCCATGACGCATTTGTAATCAATCCTTACCTAGGCGGCGAAATGGGGCCACGTTAGCATGCGGTACGATGAAACGACCCAGCTTTGAATCCGTGCTTTCCACAAGACTTTCTCGCCGGACTGTCGTCGCGGGCGCTGCCGCTACCGTTGGACTCGCCGCCTGTGCGCAGATTCCCACAAAGCGCGAAACGGCCCTGAAAACGAGCAAGGGTCCCAGCATTTTCAACAGTATCGCGCCGCAAAACCTCGACGTTTTCGCCGTGGCCGACGGCTATCGCTACAACATCATCGCCCGCTGGGGTGACAGCATTGTCACCGGCACGTCCGATTTCGACACCCGCCGCCTCACTGACACCAGCTGGCTGGACGCCAGTGCGGCGGCAACCCAGGAACGGCAGTTCGGCACCAACGCCGATGCCGTGGCGTATTTTCCGCAATCCTCGGGCCGGGCCGCACGTGGCCTGGTGTGCGTGAACCACGAATATGTGAATGGCGAACTCATGTTCGCCGGCCATCGCGGTGCCTCGATGAAATTCGAGGCGCGCAAGGCCTGGCTCGACAAGCATCCGAACGCGATCGCGGTCGTACAGGCGGCGCATGGCGTCACGGTCATGCAACTGCACCGGGATTCGCAAGGCTGGACACGCAACCTCGCCGCACGTGAAAACCGCCGCATCACCGCGCGTACGCCCATGGACATACATGGCCCGGCGCGCGGCCACGAGCTCATGCGCACGAATGCCGATCCGGGCGGTACGCGCGTGCTCGGCACTTTTGCGAACTGCTCCGCGGGCAAGACGCCCTGGGGCACTTACCTCACCTCCGAAGAAAACGTCGACGACTATTTTGCGGGCGGAGGCAC
The DNA here is from genome assembly GCA_035630995.1 of Steroidobacteraceae bacterium. GTDB lineage: Bacteria > Pseudomonadota > Gammaproteobacteria > Steroidobacterales > Steroidobacteraceae > CADEED01. The sequence continues at coordinate 4,319 of DASQJS010000059.1, forward strand.
GGTGCGCGAATCCAGCAAGGATGCCGCGATGCTCGACGCCAATCGCCGCTTCGCGCTGCGTGAGTACAGCTTCTATGGCTGGGACCACCAGGATCCGCGTTTCGATGTTCGTATCGAACCCCACGAGCCATTCCGGTTCGGCTGGATGGTGGAAATCGACCCGCACGATCCGAAGTCCATTCCACGCAAACGCACTTCGCTCGGACGCTTTCAGCACGAAGGCGCGAACACCATCGTCGCCAGGAGCGGCCACGTCGTGGCCTACATGGGCGACGACGAAAAATTCGAATACATCTACAAGTTCGTCACGCGCGACCGTTTCAATCCGAAGAACCCGGCCGCCAACCGCGACCTGCTCGATCACGGCACGCTGTACTGCGCGCGCTACGACGCGGATGGCACGGGCGAATGGCTGCCGCTGGTTCACGACGAAAACGGCCCGCTGAATTCCCGCGCCGGCTTTGCCAACCAGGGCGATGTCGTCATAAAGGTGCGCGCCGCCGCGGACTTGTTAGGCGCCACACCGATGGATCGGCCGGAAGACGTGGAGCCCAGCCCCGTCACCGGCCGCATCTACATTCCCTGCACCAAAACCTCTGAGCGTGGCAATTCGGAAGAGCGTGAGTGGTTTGGCCGCAAGGTCGACGTGGCGCCAGATGCCGCGAATCCGCGTCCCGACAACAAGTCCGGCCACATCATCGAAATGGCCGAGGCCGGCGATGACGCGACGGGCACCCGCTTCGAGTGGAATGTGTTCCTGCTCGCCGGCAATCCGGCGGAGGGCCGCTACATCGTCGATGCACGCGACCTGGCTGCCGGTAGTTTGTCCGGCACCGATACCTACTTCGCGGGTTACCCCAACCGCGCCGAACAGAGCCAGGTCCACTGCCCTGACAATCTCGGCATCGATCCGCAAGGACGCCTGTGGATCGTCACTGACTCCGACAATCGCGGGAACCCCAACAACGGCTGCTTCGTCGTGCCCACGAGCGGGCCGCAACGCGGCCTGCTCAAGCAGCTCGCGAGCGGGCCCACGGGCTGCGAACTCTGCGGCTGCGAATTCACGCCCGATGGCCGCACGCTGTTTCTGACCATCCAGCACCCGGGCGAAGGCGGCAGCCTCGACAACCCGCGCAGCCACTGGCCAGATGGCAACGGAATGCCCGCCCGCGCCGCAATATTGGCCATCGAGCGCGAGGATGGCGGCACGGTTTAACATTGTTAGCAGAACGTGAAGCCCGTTCAGGTGCGATTCAATTCGCCTGTTCTAGAGTTTGCCCATGAACACCAGGTCTCTCCTACGGGTTTTCGCGGCGCTGGCAGTGCTCGGCTCGCTCGGCGGCTGCGCCAGTCTTTCCAAGAGCGAATGCATGAACGCCAGCTGGGAAGACATCGGCATTCGCGACGGCGCGAACGGCCAGCCCGAGGAGTACCTCATCCAGCATTCCACGGCCTGCGCGAAAGTGAACGTGGTTCCGGATCGCGGCGCCTGGCTCCATGGCCGGGAAACCGGACTCGAGCGTTTCTGCGTACCGCATCGCGCCTACCAGATCGGCGAATACGGCAATGGCTTCGACGTCGGCATCTGTCGCAACTTCGATCAGGAGCGGCTGCAGGATGCCTACAACAAAGGCCGCGATGTGCACCAGCGCAGCAACGAGCTGGGCTCCATCGACAGCGAGCTTCGCGACATCAATATCCGGCTGGAAGACAAGGACAAGGAACATCCGCTCACCAAGAAGGAGCGCGATGCGCTGATGTTCCGGCTTGGCGCTCTCACCGTGCAGCGAGTCAACGCCCAGCGGGCTTACGACGATGCGCGTTACCGCGCCCGGGACCTCTGAGCCGGTTCGCCGCTACGCGGCGGGCGCTGCCAGCCGCTGCACCTGCCTGCCTGACCAGATTCCATTCGCCGTCTGCAGTGGACCGAGCAGGAAGTAGATGACCCCGGGCAGCCAGACACTGGACGTTACCAGTGCCAGCAGCATCGACAGGCAGCAAACAACCACGTAGATGAGATTGCTGCGCAGGTCGGCGCGAGTCAGCGCCGTTTCGATGGCATCGAGCTGCAGTTTCTCGCGGTTCGCGAGCGCGTGGCCATAGAGCGCGGCGTACAGACCCCACACTCCTCCAAGCCCCAATCCATAAATGAGGTACACCGTCTGCACCTGGTACCAGCCGTCCAGGTGTGGCGCGTTGTGAAGATCGAGCGCGAATATCTGCACGGTCAGCAGCGTGAACAGGTACTTGAGTGGATAGACGAAGAACAACACCAGCACGATGATGGCCATGGTCATCACGCGCGAAAATACGCTCTCGATGCCGTAGCGGCGGTGATAGCGGTAGTGCGCGTTCCAGAATGTCATGAGCAACGTGAAGCAGATGACGAACGCGGGAAATCCACGCACCACGTCCATCAGCCCTTCGAAGGTGTGCGGCACCTCGAGCGCGACCACCAGCAGTGTCACCGCAAAGGCGAAGACTGCGTCCGTGAATCCCTCGACACGCGTGACTTCGTTGCCGCGCCAGCGGAAGTTTTGCTCGCGGCGCGGCGCCAGTGGCAGCCGATCACGCAGACCGCCATGTGCAGACTTCGGTTTGGCATCCATTGACGACCCCCTGATGTCCTAACAGCTTAGCGCAAACCGGTGGCTAGGCGCGCGGCTTCGCGCGCCGCGTCGGCTCGGCCTCCAACGGATTTTCCGGCCAGTAGTGCCTCGGATATCTTCCCCGCATGTCCTTGCGCACCTCGACGTAGGCGTTTCGCCAGAAGCTGGCGAGGTCGCGCGTGATCTGCAGGGGTTTACGTCCCGGAGACAGCAGCGTGAAGGTCACCGCCACCGTACCGCCGCCGATGCGGGGCGTGGCCGCCAGCCCAAAGACTTCCTGCATGCGCATCGACGCCACTGGCGCGTTGTCATCCAGGTAGTCGATGCGCGTGTGCGTTCCCGTGGGCAGATCGATGTGCGTGGGTGCGAGCGAATCGAGCTTGCGCTGCTGTTCGTAGGTCAGCCGCGCGCGCAGCGCACTGTGCACGGACACGCGATTGAGCTGTGTACGACGGGTCGCCCCCTCGAGAAACGGTTCCAGCCAGCCCAGGTCCTGCGCCAGCGCCGGCGGCGAAAAGTCGGGCCAGTCGCCCAGGTCCTTGCGATCGAGCTTGCGTACGAACTCGCAGCGCGCCTGGAAGTCGCGCGCGTCGTCGTCCCAGGGCAAAGCTTCGATGCCCATCGAGCGCACGCCCTCGAGCATCGCGGCGGCGCTGGCGGCGCGCGGCACATCATTGAGCGGCTTTTCCTCGACCAGCAGCTCATCGAAGCGGATCACGCGTCGCGCTACCACGGCTTCCAGGCGTTCGTCCCAGGCGAGCTCATCGGCACGCCTAATGTCCGGCGCGAAGTATTCGAGCAGATGGGCCTTTGTTAACGGCGCAGCCAGGCGAATCTGCGCTTCACGCTCCCGATCGTCGAGGTCGACGGCGACGATGAATTCTTCGCGCGCGATCGACTCCGCGGCGGCAAACAACGCGCCGCGCCCGCTGCTCATCTGGTAACGCGCTTCGCTACCGGGCCTGCGCCGCGCGACGCGATCCGGATAGGCAAGGCCTAACAACACACCCGGATCGACGTTTCCACCGCGCGACACTCCTGCGGCACCCAGTTGCTGCTCGAACGAACGCTGCGTGCGCCGCACGCGATCGAGCGCGCCGCGATCGATGTCCGCCGAGCCACGACGCAGCGCCTCGAGCCGGGTGCGGATGTCACTATCGCGCGCGCGCGGATTGCCGCCTGCTCCCGCGCGCAGCAGATCGCGATCGGACAACAGCGCCGCGAGCTCCGCGGCCAGCGAGCCGGCCTGGAGCTCACGCGCCTTCAGCAGCATGTGCGCAAGCCGCGGGTGCGCGGGAAATTCCTGCATGGCGCGGCCGTGCGCGGTCACTTTGCCGGCGCCGTCCAACGCGCCAAGCCGGCGCAGCAGGTCGCGTGCGCTGGCGAGCGTTGCGGCGGGCGGCGCGTCGAGCCAGCGCAGGGAATTCGCTTCCGTTCCCCACGCCGCGAGGTCCAGCGCCAGTGGCGCGAGGTCGGCAACGCACACTTCGGGCGGCGCAAATGCGGCGAGACTTCGCTCCGCGCCTTCGCCCCACAGCCGGAAGCACACACCGGGCGCGGTGCGGCCCGCACGGCCCGCGCGTTGTTCCGCCGAAGCGCGCGAAATGCGCTGCACTTCCAGGCGATTCATGCCGCTCGCCGGATCAAACAGGCTGCGTCGCTCCAGGCCCGCATCCACGACGATGCGCACGCCATCGATGGTGAGACTGGTTTCGGCGATGTTGGTCGCCAGCACGATCTTGCGGCGCCCTGCTTTTGCGGGCCGCAGTGCTGCGTCCTGGTCGCCGGCCGCCAGTTCGCCGAACAACGGCATCACGTCCACGTCATTGCCAACGCCGGCCAGCATTCCCTGCACGCGGCGGATCTCTCCGGCGCCGGGCAGGAACACCAGCATGTCCCCCGGTGCATCGGCCAGCGCCCGCTTGATCGTGCGCACGACGGCGAGCTCCGGGGCATCGCGGCCCCCCGGCAGCATCGGCATGCCGCTTCCCACGTACTGAATCTCGACCGGAAACACGCGGCCCGCAGCCGTGACCACCGGCGCGTTGCCTAACAACCTGGCGACCGCGGCGCCATCCAGTGTCGCGGACATCAC
>DASQJS010000060.1:0-17093 GCA_035630995.1 Steroidobacteraceae bacterium
GATGCCGATGCCGCCCACCTGCGCCGCCAGCGCGTCGGAGATGTAGTCGCCATTGAGGTTGAGCGTGGCGATCACGTCGTAGTCTTCCGGCCGCATCAGCACCTGCTGCAGGAAGTTGTCGGCGATCACGTCCTTGACCACGATCTCCTTGCCGTTGATCGGGTTCTTGAAGGAGCACCACGGTCCCGCGCCGATGGGCTGCGCGCCGTACTCCTCCTTCGCCAGTAGATAGCCCCATTGCATGAAGGCACCTTCGGTGTACTTCATGATGTTGCCCTTGTGCACCAGCGACACCGACACGCGGTCGTTTTCGATGGCGTACTGGATGGCCTTGCGCACCAGGCGCTGGCTGCCCTCCTTCGACACCGGCTTGATGCCGATGCCGGAACTCGCCGGGAAACGGATACCCGTGGCCTTGAGCTCCGATTGGAGGAAATGGATGAGCTTGTGGACTTCCTGCGAACCCGTGGGCCACTCGATGCCCGCATAGATGTCTTCGGTGTTCTCGCGGAACACCACCATGTCGGTGAGCGACGCGTCCGCCATGGGCGTGGAGACGCCGGGGAAATAGCGTATGGGGCGCACGCAGGCGTACAGGTCGAGGTTCTGGCGCATGGCCACGTTCAACGAACGCATGCCGCCGCCCACCGGTGTGCCGAGCGGGCCTTTGATGGAGACCACGAAGTCACGAAGCGCGGTCAGCGATTCGTCGGGGAAGCCGGTGCCGTAGACCTTGGCGGCCTTCTCGCCGGCGAAAACCTCCACCCAGGAAATCCGGCGCCTGCTCCCGTAAGCCTTTTCGACCGCGGCATTGACCACTTTCAACATCACCGGCGTGATGTCGATGCCGATGCCATCGCCTTCGATGAAGGCGATGATCGGGTTTTCCGGCACGTTCAGCGACGAGTCCGGATTGATGGTGATGCGCTGACCGTCTTTGGGAACCGCTATTTTTTCGTACTGCATGGTCCGGAAACGAGCAATTAACGTGCCGGACCGTGACGGCCGATGAGCATCGCCATCTCGAGCGCCTGTTCGTAGTTCAGCCGGGGATCGACCGTGGACTTGTAAGCACGCGCGAGGTCCGCATCGGTGAGGCCGCGAGCGCCGCCGGTGCATTCGGTGACGTCTTCACCCGTGAGCTCGATGTGCACGCCGCCGAGGAACGATCCATTGGCTTCGTGAACCTGGAACGACAATTCGAGTTCCTTGAGGATGTTCTCGAAGCGGCGCGTCTTCAGGCCACCGGAACTGGTCTCCGTGTTTCCATGCATGGGGTCACAAACCCACAACACCTGCTGGCCCGTTTCGCGCACGGCCTTGATCATCTGCGGCAGGCCTTTTTCCACATCCTTCGCGCCGAAGCGGTGAATGATCGTGAGGCGTCCCGGTGTGTTCTGCGGATTGAGCGTGGTCACGAGGCCCTGCAGCCATTCCGTGGTCATCGCCGGCCCGATCTTCACGCCCATGGGGTTGGAGATGCCGCGGAAGAATTCCACGTGTGCGCCATCGAGGGCGGCCGTGCGCATGCCGATCCACGGCATGTGCGTTCCGAGGTTGTACCAGCGCTTCTGGCGTTCGATGTAACGCGTCTGCGCCTGCTCGTAAGGCATGAGCAGGCCTTCATGCGCCGCGAAGAAGTCGACCGCGGTGACTTCGTGCGGCGCGCGGCCGCCGCTCACGCGTTCGAAGAAGTCCAGGGAGTCACCGATCTCATCGACGATCTTCTGGTACTGCGCCACCAGCGGCGAATGCTTCATGAAGCCGAGATCCCAATATCTCGGGTGATGCAGATCGGCGAACCCGCCATCACACAGCGCACGCACGAAATTCAGCGTGAGCGCCGCGCGTTCATAGCCGCGCAGCAGCAAGGTGGGATCCGGTTCGCGCGCCACGGCGGTAAACTCGGAACGATTCACGAGATCGCCGCGGAATGCCGGCAGCGTGATGCCGTTGCGGGTTTCGGTATCGGCGGAACGGGGCTTGGCGTATTGCCCGGCCATGCGGCCGACGCGGATGATGGGTTTCTTGAGCCCGTGCAGCAGCACGAGGCTCATCTGCAGCAGGATCTTGAGCTTCTTGGCGATCTTGTCGGACTCGCACTCTTCGAACGTCTCGGCACAATCGCCGCCCATGAGCAGGAATTTGCGGCCGATCTGCGCCTCGGCGAGCCGTTCGCGTAACTGCTCGATTTCCCAGGACACAACCAGCGGCGGCAGCCGGGACAGGGATGCGACCGCGGTTTCGAGAGCGGCGGCGTCGTTATATCGCGGCTGTTGGGCTGCGGTGCGGGAGGTCCAGCTTGCTGGATGCCAGGGGGTGGTGTCGGGGGTACGCATGGTGGGAAGTATTCTAATTCAGCAGGTTACGGCACACTACCGTCAATCGAGGTATTCATGCACAAAGTTCTGATCCTGGGTGCCGGCAAGATCGGCGCCCTCATCTCTGGTTTGCTGGCGGAGTCGGGTGATTATGACGTCACTCTCGGTGACGTCGATGCCGTGGCGGCTGAAGCTGTCGTGAAGGCTCACGGGTCGCACAACCTGCGGTCCGTGGCGCTGGACGCGAGCGACCCCAAGGCGCTCGAAAATCATTTCTCCGCCCACAAACCACAAGCGGTCATCTCCAGCCTGCCCTACTACTGCAATCCGGAGGTGGCCAAAGCCGCGCGCAAAGGCAACTCCCACTATTTCGATCTCACCGAAGACGTGGCCGTCACCCAGGGCGTGCGACGCCTCGCGCGTGGTGCAACGAAGGCATTCGTGCCCCAATGTGGACTTGCACCGGGCTTCATCAGCATCGCCGCGAACGAACTCACCAAGCATTTCGACGAGCTTCGGTCCATCAAGCTCCGCGTCGGCGCCCTGCCACAGCACCCTAACAACGTGCTCAAGTATTCCCTGACGTGGTCCACCGAGGGCCTCATCAACGAATACGGCAACCCGTGTCAGTCGGTGGTCGACGGCAAGATCGTCGATGCCGCGCCGCTCGAGGGCCTCGAGGAAATCGAAATCGACGGCACACTGTACGAAGCGTTCAATACTTCGGGCGGATTGGGCTCGTTGGCCGAGTCGCACGGCAAGCAGTGCGAGCAGATCAATTACAAGACGATGCGTTACCCCGGGCATTGCGCGCAGATGCGCCTGCTCATGAACGATCTCAAGCTCAATTCGGATCGCGCCACCTTGAAGCGCGTGCTCGAACACGCTGTGCCGCAGACATTGCAGGACGTCGTCATCGTCTACGCGGCCGTCGCGGGCAAGCAGGACGGCGAACTGCGCGAGGAAAATTACGTCAACAAGATCTATCCGCAGATGATCGCGGGCCGGCTCTGGTCGGCGATCCAGGTCACCACCGCCGCGGGAATCACCGCGGTGGTCGATCTCGTGATGGCGAGTCCACGCAAGTACCAGGGATTCGTCGCGCAGGAACAATTCGCGCTGCCGGAAATTCTCGACAACCGTTTTGGCCAGTACTACGCGCCGGGCGGCACCAAGGATATTTCCTCGGTGGTCGTGGTCAGCGGCCAGGCCGGGCATCAGCGCAAGGCCGCGGCGAAAGCCGCCAAGGCCGCCGCGGGCAAGTCCGCCCGTCCCAGGGTCAAGGCGAGGCTCAAGAAATGAGCGCCGCCAAGGCAGGCACCACTGTCAGCGTCGATGTCCCGGGCATTCTCAAGCGGCTCGGAGTCGATTCGATCAACGCCGGTGCCTGGATGGGCAACCTGGGCTGGTCCAAAGACACCGCGGGCAGCGCCATCACGTCCACCAATCCGGCGAGCGGTGAAACTCTTGCGCAGGTGCGCAGCGCTACCGTCACGGACTACGAGAACGTCATGCGCTGCGCCGTCGAGGCCGCCGCCGCGTGGCGTGATGTGCCGGCCCCGCGCCGCGGTGAGGCGATCCGCTTGTTAGGCGATGCGCTGCGCGCCGCCAAGGACGACCTGGGCGCGCTGGTGACGCTCGAGAACGGCAAGATCAAGGCCGAGGGGTTGGGCGAAGTCCAGGAGATGATCGATATTGCAGATTTCGCCGTCGGCCAGTCGCGGATGCTCTACGGCACGACGATGCATTCGGAACGGCCGCAGCACCGCATGTACGAGCAGTGGCATCCGCTCGGCGTGGTCGGGATCATCTCCGCGTTCAATTTTCCGGTGGCCGTCTGGGCGTGGAACGCATTTCTCGCCGCCATCTGCGGCAACGCTTCGGTATGGAAGCCTTCGCCCAAGACGCCGCTGACAGCAATAGCCGTTCAGCACATCTGCAACCGCGTGATGCGCGAGCACAAACTACCCGCCATCTTCCAGTTGTTCATCGATGGCGGCACGGAGCTCGCCACGCGATTCGTGGATGACCGGCGTGTTGCGCTGGTGTCGTTCACGGGATCCACGGCCGTAGGCCGGAATGTCGCGGAACGGGTCGCGAGACGCCTCGGCAAGTCGCTGCTCGAGCTCGGCGGTAACAACGCCATCATCGTCGACGAGACGGCGGATCTGAAACTCGCAGTGCCGGCTATCGTGTTCGGCGCCGTGGGAACGGCTGGCCAGCGTTGCACCACCACTCGACGCGTGCTCGTGCATCGTTCGCGCATCGAGGAGCTGTCGAAGCGGCTGGCGCATGCCTACACGCAGGTGCGCATCGGCAACCCGATCGATCCGGCGACGCTCATGGGCCCGCTGATCGACAAGGGCGCCGTCGAACGCTACTCACAGGCCATCGCGCAGGCCAAGGCCGCCGGCGGCAAGGTGATCACCGGCGAGAGGATTCTCGAGGGCAAGGGCAACTTCGTCGCGCCCACGATTGTCCTCGCGGAAAACGATTGGCCCATCGTGCAGCACGAAACCTTCGCGCCGGTCATGTACCTGATTCCCTTCGACTCGCTCGACGAAGCCCTCGAGATGCAGAACGCATCGGCGCATGGCCTCTCCTCGGCGATCTTCACGGATCGGCTGCAACACGCCGAAGCGTTCCTCTCCGCGGCCGGAAGCGACTGCGGCATTGCGAACGTGAACATCGGCACCTCGGGCGCCGAGATCGGTGGTGCGTTCGGCGGCGAGAAGGACACAGGCGGAGGACGCGAGTCCGGCTCGGATTCGTGGAAGGCGTACATGCGCCGCCAGACCAACACCATCAACTGGAGCCGCGAGCTGCCGCTTGCGCAGGGCATCACGTTCGAGATCAAAGAAGGCCCGTGAAGTTCGTGCCCTCGCGGCAGGAGAACTGATGCGCGGATCGGCTAGTCGGCTCGTCGTCCCGGCAGCGCAAGGTCGAAGCGCGCGCCTCCCAGGCTGGAGTTGTCGATTTTCATGGTGCCGCCGTACAACTCCACGGTGTCGTGGACCATCGACAGCCCGATGCCGTGACCGGGCGTGGCTTCGTCAGCGCGACCGCCGCGCTGAAGGACGCGCGCTCGATCCTGCTCCGCGATGCCGGCGCCGTCGTCATCGATCGTCAGCCGTAACTCGCGACGCGAATCGCCGCCCTGCTCTATCGACACTTCGATACGCACACGCGAACGGCACCACTTGCAGGCGTTGTCGAGCAGATTGCCGAGCAGCTCGGTGAGATCGGCGCGATCACCGATGAACTTCGCGCCCGGCGCGATCGCCGCCTCGATCGACATGTCCTTGTCGCCGTAAACCCTTAGCAATGCGCCGCGCAGCTCGGCGACAACCGTTGCCACATCCACCGGCGCCTGGCCTAACAACACGCCGCCACTGGCTGCGGCGCGTTTCATCTGGTGCTCGATGATGCCGCTCATGCGGTCGATCTCGGCATTGAGCGCATCCTTGCTGCCACCGCCCGCACCAAGCGCCTGCCGCATGACCGCAAGCGGTGTCTTGAGACTGTGGGCGAGGTTGCCCAGCGTGTCGCGATAACGCCGGATGCGCGTACGCTCACCGGCCAGCAGCGCATTGAGGTTGCCGGTGACCGGAGCGAGCTCGATCGGCCATTCATCGCCGAGTTTCTCGCGAGTACCCGACTCGACCTCGCGAATCTCACGCTCGAGTCGACGCATCGGTTCACCGAGCCAGCGCAGCAGCAACGCCAATGTCGCGACGAAGGCCAGCGCGAGCCCGGCAAACCAGCCGATCAGTTGCTGGCGAAAGCCCGACACCTGTTCGTCGTACGCCTTGAGATTGGATGCGACGCTGAAGGTGAAGCGTGCCGGCTTGCCATGCAGGTCGGGCCAGACGATGCCGCGGCTCGAGACCGCGAGCCGGATCTCGGTGTCGGCGATTTCCGTATAGAAAAAAGTGCGCGCGCCGCCTTCGACCGCGGGGCCGAACTGTACTGTCGTACCGGTGGTCGACTGGGAACGCCAGATGGTCTCACCGCTGCCCGAACGAATCTCGGCATAGAGGCCGGAACCCGGTGTCTCGAATCGCGGATCGAGCAATGCGGTGGGCGTGACGGATTCAGGGCCGTCAGGATCGGCGGCGGCAACGAGCGCGACCATCTGCGCGTCGATCACTTCGCGCAGGCTGCGTTCGGCGGCGCGGCGAAAGAGCATGTCGAGCAGGAACACGGTAAGCCCGAAGAACACCACCAGCACGACGAACACCGACAGCATGAGTCGGCGTCTGAGCGATGGACGGGACACCGGTGGCTACTTCCGGCGCGGCTTACGCGCCCGGGGGGCGCGCCATGTCACTGCGAGCCATGTCTGTCCGAACAAGGGCGAAGCGGTAGCCGCGTCCGCGCAGGGTCTCGATGGGTTGCAGCGCTTCGTCGGGATCGAGCTTGCGGCGCAGGCGCCCGATGAACACTTCGATTACGTTGCTGTCGCGCTCGTAATCCTGGTCGTACAGGCGCTCGGTAAGTTCGGTCTTGGAGATCACGTCGCCGGCACGCAGCATCATGTGTTCGAGGATGCGGTATTCGAATGTCGTGAGTTCAATGGCGCTGCCGTTCAATGTGACGGCCTGGGCGCGCGTGTCCAACCGGATGGGGCCGCATTCGAGAATGGGACTGGCCCACCCGCCTGCCCGCCGCAACAGCGCCTGCATGCGTGCCAGCACTTCTTCGAAGTGATAGGGCTTCGCGACATAGTCGTCGGCGCCGGCCTGCAGCCCTTCGACCTTGTCCTGCCAGCGATCGCGCGCGGTCAGGATGAGAATCGGGAATTTCTTGCCCGCGGTGCGCAGGGCCTTGATGAGATCGAGCCCGGAGAGTTTGGGAAGCCCAAGGTCGATGATGGCGACATCGAGCGGGTATTCCTTGCCGGCGAACAGCCCCTCTTCGCCGTCGGCGGCCACGTCGACCGTGAAGCCCTGCTTCACCAGCTGATCGCGCAGGCCTTCGCGCAGGGAAGCTTCGTCCTCGACAACCAGTGCACGCATGCGGTCAGCGCGTCCTTCCGGTTGCGGCGTCGACACGCACGGTGACGACGCGTCCGTCCTCGGAGAGCAGCTTCAGCACATACACCTTGCGCCCGTCTTCGTCCTGCACATCGGTGCGTACGACCTTGGCCCGGTATTGCGCTTCGGCACGCCGCACCGCCTCATCGAGCGAGATTCCGTCGCGCTGCTCGGCGATCACGCCAGCTCGATTTTCAGCACTGCCACCCACCACCTGCCCCCGCATCCCGTAGGCCTGCGTGAATGGCGCGAAACTCACCGCCAGCAGGGCGATGGGCAACAGGCCTTTGCGGATCGTTTTCATGACGGGTGCGAGTTTACTGGTTTGCGCCGCCAAATAGGCAGTGAAGGCGATGCGGGTAACCCTCGAATCAGAGGCGCCTACCCACACCGCCATGGCAAACAACTCGTTCACTACTCCGCCGGACTCACGTCGACCCGGACGCGGATGCGATCGCCGGGGCGGTACGGCAGCTCGGTCACCTGGCGGCGGCCGTTGTACACATAGGTCACGCGATAACCGTCGGTACGCTCCTGCCATTCATCGCGATACCGCGTCTCGCAGCGCTGCACCGTATATGACTGCGGGGGCGCGGAGGCGTAGGCCGCGCGGCGCTGCGCCTGCTGCGAACCGACCGCGGCGCCGACGACCGCACCGACCGCCGTCGCGGCATCGCGCCCCTGGCCATGGCCAATCTGGTGGCCGAGAACCGCGCCCACGATGCCACCGAGCACTGCACCGCCGGCCACGGAACGCGGCAGCGGGCTGTTTCCGTATCCACGATTATCGACGCGGGTTTCATCCCAGCATTCACGCTGCGGAGTACTGACGCGCACACGAGTGACCAGCGGCTGCACGTCGACCACGCGGGCGTAGTCGTAGGCGCCATCGTCATAACGACCGCCGTGGCCATTCTGGCCATAACGGTCCTGTTCATAGCGGCCCTGATCGTAAGGATCCTGACCGTACGGATCCTGGGCAAACGCGCCGGCGCTCGCCGCCGACACCGCCGCGGCCACCAGTGTCACCACGATCTTTCTGCTGCTGATCGACATATAGCCTCCGTCGGTCGAGGGGTATCCCGACCGTGGGGCCAATGTAAGGAGCAGCTGATGAATCCTTACTGAACGCCGGTTTTCTCGCCTTTTTCCGGCGCTTTTTCCGCGGCTTTTGCCTCGTTCCAGAGGCCATCCCACTCGGCGGGCGACAGGGTCCTGAGAGGCAACGCACGTTTCGCCGCAAGCTTTTCCATGGCGCGAAAGCGGCGCTCGAACTTGGCGTTGGCGAGGCGCAGCGACTCCTCGGGGTCCACTTCGAGATGCCGCGCCCAGTTCGCAACCGCGAACAACAGGTCGCCCAGCTCCTCGGCGCGATGCGCGGCCTGGCCATCGGCCACCGCTTCGATTTCGCCGAGCTCCTCTTCTATCTTCGCGCGAACGCCCTGGGCGTCGGGCCAGTCGAAGCCGACGCGCCCGGCACGTTTACCCAGCTTGGCGGCGCGCGCCAGCGCCGGCAATGCCAGCGGCACGTCGGAAAGTTCACCGGTCGCCTCGCCTCTTGCCGCGCGCTCACGCGCCTTGTGCTCTTCCCACGCGCGATTCTGATCAGCGACAGAGGCAATGTGCGCATCCGCGAACACGTGCGGATGCCGTTCGGTGAGTTTGTCGGCAATGGCGTCCGCCACGCTCGCGAAATCGAACCATCGCCGTTCCGCGCCCATCTGCGCGTGAAACACGACCTGGAACAGGAGATCACCGAGCTCGCCTTCGAGCGCCCGCGGTTCGCCGCGCGCGATGGCTTCGGCTACTTCGTAGGCCTCTTCTATCGTGTACGGCGCGATGCTCGCAAAATCCTGCTCGCGGTCCCAGGGACAGCCGCGCGCGGGATCGCGCAATTGACGCATGATGCCCAGCAAGCGCACCAGCGCGCGCTGCGCTTTCGCGTCCGCATCATCGCTCACGACTCCTCCTCCTGAACCATGCGTATGAAAGTCAGCAGCATTCCGGCGGTTGCACCCCAGATGCTGTGCCGCTCCCACGGTATGTCATACAACAGAAGATCCTCGTCGCCCACGCGCCGCAGGCGCGCCTGGTGATTGTCCCGGTCGAAAATGTGGCTCACGGGGACCTCGAACACCTCGGCGACTTCCTCGGGATTCGGCGTGAGCGAAAACGGTGGAGTCACCAGAGACAGGACCGGCGTCACGCGAAAGCCGCTGATGACCAGGTGATCGGGTAGATAGCCGATGACTTTCACTCGCGCGGGGTCAAGGCCGATCTCCTCCTGCGCCTCGCGCAGCGCGGCGCTCGCGACGTCGGGATCGGATGGCTCGAGACGGCCGCCCGGGAATGAGATCTGCGCCGCGTGCTTGGCGAGTTGCGAGGCACGTTCCGTGAGCAGCACCGTGAGTCCTTCGGGCCGGTCCACGAGCGCGACCAGAACCGCGGCCGCCACCGGATCGACGGGAAAATGCCGTTGCAACCGGCGGCTGCGTTCCGCATCGACGCCGAGCAGGCGCCAGTCGGCCGGTTCGTGCTGGGGCTGCGACCCTTCGAAGCGCCGCAGGATCCGGCTGCGCAGGTCACTCAACGCTGTCCTCCGCCGTGCAGTCCCCCGCGCGTCAGCGCGGCCGGATCCAGGAGGCGCCGCAATTCGTCTTCCTTCAGTCCCGACATCTCGAGGGCCACGTCGAATACCGGCCGCCCTTCGGCATAGGCGCGCTTGGCGATGGCCGCCGCCTTTTCATAGCCAATGACCGGATTGAGCGCAGTCACCAGTATCGGATTGCGCGACAGCGCCTCGTTGAGACTTTCGACATTCGCCTGCGCCTTCGGCAGCGCCAGGCTCGCGAGCGACGAACATGCGCTGGCAAGCAGAGATATGGACCGCAAGAGATTGTTGGCAATCAGCGGCAACATCACATTCAGCTGGAAATTGCCCGACTGTCCCGCGATCGCGATCGCCGCGTCGTATCCCATGACCTGCACCGCAGCCATGGCGACGGCTTCGGGCACGATGGGATTCACCTTGCCCGGCATGATGCTGCTGCCCGGCTGGAGCGCAGGCAACCGGATCTCGGAAAGACCCGCAAGAGGCCCGCTGTTCATCCAGCGCAAGTCATTGCTGATCTTCATGAGCGCGACGGCGAGAGTTCGCAACTGGCCCGAATACTCGACCGCTGCATCCTGGGAGCCCATGGCCGCAAAGTAGTTTGGCGCAACAGTGAGGTCGAGGCCGGTTGCGGCGCGAAGCTCTTCGATGAACGTCGCCGCAAATTTTTCGTGCGCGTTGATGCCGGTTCCAATCGCCGTTCCGCCCTGTGCCAGCGCCAGCAATCGGGGTTCGCTCGACTTGAGGCGTGCGATTGCGTTGTCAATCTGCGCGCGCCACCCGGACACTTCCTGTCCGAGCGTCATCGGCATTGCATCCATGAGATGGGTGCGGCCGGTCTTGAGGACGTTCGCCCATTCCTGCTCTTTCTCCAGCAGGACGCTACGAAGACTTCCGAGAGCCGCGTGAAGCAACCAGCTCGTCGAGAGCGCGCTCAGGTGGATTGCACTCGGGATCACGTCGTTGCTGCTCTGGCACATGTTGACGTGGTCGTTCGGATGCACCGGCTTGCCGAGCGCCTTGCTCGCGAGGTGCGCGATCACCTCGTTCACGTTCATGTTGGTGCTGGTGCCGCTTCCCGTCTGGAAAACGTCGAGGGGAAACTGATCGTCATGGCGAAAATACAGAATGTCCTTCACGGCACCCTGGATCGCACCGGCGATATCCGACGGCAGCAAGCCGAGCCTTGCGTTTGCGAGCGCGGCCGCAGCCTTGATCTGTGCGACGGCATGGATGAAGTCCCGTGGTAACTGGCCGCCGAAAATCATGGTGCTGAAGCGGGCCCGCTCGGTTTGAGCCCCCCACAGCGCTTCGGCAGGCACTTCGATCTCGCCGAAGCTGTCGTGCTCTTTTCGGCCAGGAACCTTGTCGCCTTGGGATATCATGCGCGGCCAGTTTAGCCCCCGATTCGAGGCATGTCTTTCATGGATTCCGCAGCACTCTTGGCGCTCTCTCCCGTCGACGGCCGTTATCGCAGGGGCGCGGAGCCGCTCCGCGCGGTGTTGTCAGAGAGCGGCCTCATTCGCGAGCGCGTGCGCATCGAAGCGTCGTGGTTGCTGGCGCTGGCCGAATCCGTCCCGCAACTCCTGCCTCAGCCGCTCAGTGAATCAACGAAAGGCGTGGCCGCGGCCCTGGCGCTGGAGCCCGGCGAAGACGCGCCGGCCGCGGTGAAGACCATCGAGAGCCGCATCAACCACGACGTGAAGGCGGTGGAATATTTCGTGCGCGACAAGCTCACCGCGGGTGGCGCCACGCCCGCCCAGCTCGAGCTCGTGCACTTCGGCTGCACTTCCGAAGACATCAACAACCTGGCTTATGCGCGCATGTTGCGCGCGGCCCGCGCCGTGCTGTCGCACGAACTCGAAAAGGTCATCGAGAAGTTGCGTGGCTTCGCGCACGAACACGCCGCGCTCGCCATGCTCTCGCGCACGCACGGCCAGACAGCCAGTCCCACCACGCTCGGCAAGGAATTTGCGAACGTGGTCGCGCGGCTGCGTCGCGCCCGCGCGCGGCTCGACAAGGTCGACATCCTCGCCAAGTGGAACGGCGCGGTCGGCAACTACAACGCGCACGTCGCGGCCCTGCCCAAGGTCGACTGGCCGGCCGTAAGCCGGAAGTTCATCGAATCGCAGGGCATCACGTGGAACGAGTACTCCACGCAGATCGAGCCGCATGACTGGATCGGCGAGTACTGCGACGCGCTTGCCGGCATCAACACCATCGTCATCGATTTCGCGCGCGACACCTGGGGATACATCTCGCTCGGCTACCTCCGCCAGCGCGCGGTCGCCGGTGAAGTGGGCTCCTCCACCATGCCTCACAAGGTGAATCCCATCGATTTCGAGAACGCCGAAGGCAATCTCGGGATCGCCAACGCGTTGCTCCATCACTTCGCCGCCAAACTACCCATCTCGCGCTGGCAGCGCGACCTCACGGACTCCACGGTATTGCGCAATGTCGGCGTGGCGCTGGCGCACAGCCTGATCGCCTGGAATGCGCTGCAGCGCGGACTCGGCAAGATCGCCGCCGATCCGAAAACCATTGCGCAGGACATCGATCGCGCGCACGAAGTGCTCGGCGAAGCGCTGCAAACTGCGTTGCGCGCCGCGGGCGTACCCAACGGGTACGAGCTGCTCAAGGACTTCACGCGTGGCACGCAGGTGGATGCAGCCGGGCTCGCCGCCTTCATCGACAAACTACCGCTGCCGGCGACCGAACGTACGCGGTTGAAAGCCCTTGCGCCGCAGCAGTACCTGGGTCTCGCCGCGGAAATGGCGCGTTCCATCTAGAACTCGTCTCGCCGAAAAAATGCTGCTGTTGCGGCATATCGGTATCTGCTGATGCCTCTTCGGATATGTGACGCATAAAGTGCGAACCAGCACACGTTTTCCGGCCGGTTACGCGTAAAACCCGATGAAAGCGTGACGCATTTGGCACTGAAATAGCCATGCGCCACCTAGGCTTGAGCGGGCACAGGTCACAAAGCGACCTCTAGTTTCAATGACTACCGGGGAATTGGATTTCAACAGATTCTCGCAGCGCGTATCGGCGCCGGGAGCCGCTTTGCCCGAAGTTTCCGGCAACGTCGAGCAGAACCAGATCCGGGTGATCAGCTCGCTCGAAGAGATGCGTGCTGCCGTCGAAGCCGTGGCTGCCAGCGCACAGCGGCTCATGTCTATCTACACACCCGACCTCGAGCCCGACCTTTACGACCAGAACGGGTTCCTCGAGATCGTCAAACGCTTCGTCCTCGCACGCCGCTTCGCCAAGGCTCGCGTGCTGTTGTCGGACTCGGGCAGGCTGCTCCGCGACAACAACCGCTTCATCGCCATGGGCCGAAGGCTCACGAGCTGCATCGACATCCGCCCCGCGGTCAGCAGCGCGAAACAACGCGCCTGCGGCTACCTGATCGCTGACGACCGCGCCATCGTCTATCGGGTGCACTCGGACCGCTGGGACGGCGTCGCCGACCTCAACAATCCGGCGGTCGCCCGCCAGTATCTCGATGAATTCGACGAGATCTGGCATGCCAGTGCACCCGACGAGCTCGCCCGCCAGCACCTGCGTTAGTTAGCCATGCGCTGGAATCCCGAAGTCACCGTCGCCGCCATCGTCGAGATCGACGGCCGTTTTCTCATGGTCGAGGAACGCATGGGGGACCGCCTGGTACTGAACCAGCCGGCGGGCCATCTCGAAGATCGTGAAACCCTGCTCGAGGCGGCGGTCCGCGAAACCCGCGAAGAGACCGCATGGCGATTCCACCCCGAGGCGCTCGTTGGCGTGTACCTGTGGCGGAGCCCCGTCACCGAACGCAGCTTCCTGCGCGTTGCATTTTGCGGCACCGTCGACGATCACCAGCCGAAACTCCCGCTCGACGACGGCATCGTTCGTACGCTGTGGATGTCGTACGAGCAGCTCCTGGCGCAACCCGCGCGACTGCGCTCGCCGCTGGTGGCGCGCTGCCTCGATGATTTCCGGCGGGGCGCGCGGCAGCCGCTGGAATCGATCGCCAGCCTGGGACTCGACGACGCCATGCACGTGGACGCAGTCGTCAGCCTCTAGAGAACCAGCGCGCGAATCGCTTCGATTGCCTTCCGGCGTACAATTCGCGCCGTGCCACCCAGTTCAGAAAAAATCGTCGTCGGCATGTCCGGCGGTGTGGACTCCGCCGTTTCCGCACTGCTGCTGAAGCGCGCCGGCTTCGAAGTGCAGGGCCTCTACATGAGCAACTGGGAGGACGATGACTCCTACTGCACCGGCGCGCAGGACTTCCAGGATGCGCGCGCCGTGGCCGTCGAGCTCGGCATTCCGTTGCACCGCGTGAGTTTCGCCGAGCAGTATCGCGCGCGGGTGTTCGAATACTTCCTGACCGAGTACCGCGCGGGCCGTACGCCGAATCCCGATGTCCTCTGCAATCGCGAGATCAAGTTCGGCATCTGCCTCGAGTACGCGGCACGGCTGGGCGCGCAACGCTTCGCCACCGGCCACTACGCGAGGCTGGATCACAGCGGCGGCCAACCGGTGCTGCTCAAGGCGCGCGATCCCGACAAGGACCAGTCCTACTTCCTGCACGCCGTCGAGCGCGAACATTTCGCGCGCGTGATGTTTCCGCTCGGTGAACTCACCAAGTCCGAAGTGCGCGCGTTGGCGCGCGAGGCAGGGTTACCCGTATTCGACAAACCCGACAGCACCGGCATCTGTTTCATTGGCGAGCGGCCCTTCCGCGAATTTCTGGCGCGATACATCCCCACGACTCCGGGCGATATCGTGACCGAGCGTGGCGAGATCGTCGGTCGCCACCGGGGACTCGCGTTCTACACGCTGGGGCAACGCGGTGGCCTCGAGATCGGCGGCCGCGCGGGCCAGCGCGAAGACGCCTGGTACGTGGCGGCCAAGAATCTTGCCCGCAATGAACTGCTCGCAGTTCAGGGGCACGATCACCCGCTGCTCGTAAGTCGTGCGCTGGCCACGGGGCCCTGCAACTGGCTGGTGCAGCCGGGGACGCCCGAGTTCGATTCGCAAATCAAAATACGCTATCGACAGGCCGACCAGACCTGCCGTGCGACCGTGGATGAGACCGGCGCGCTCCAGATCCGTTTCACCGAACCGCAACGTGCGGTGACCCCCGGACAATTCGCGGTGCTGTATGACGGCGAACGCTGCCTCGGCGGGGGTGTCATCGAGCGCACGTGGCCGCAACAGAATGGGCTTGTGAGTTAGAATGCGCGGCTTGTTTTCGCCGAGACTGATGGAGAATCATTCATGACTGGCAGTTCCAATACCCGTTCGACCCTGCAAGTGGGCTCACGCTCCTACGACTTCTGGAGCTTCGCGAAACTTCCCGCTGACAAGGTCGCCCGACTGCCCTTCTCGCTCAAGATCCTGCTCGAAAACCTGCTGCGTTACGAAGACGGCGTCAACGTCACCGCAGCCGACATCCAGGCCGTGCTCGACTGGGATGCCAAGGCCACCCCGTCGTACGAAATCGATTTCACCCCCGCGCGAGTGATCATGCAGGACTTCACCGGCGTGCCCTGCGTGGTGGACCTCGCCGCCATGCGCGAAGCAGTGAAGAAGCTGGGTGGCGACCCGCAACGCATCAATCCACTGAACCCCGCGGAGATGGTCATCGACCATTCAGTGCAGGTTGACGACTACGGCCAGGCTACTTCGCTCGCGACCAACAACCGCATCGAATTCGAACGCAACGGCGAGCGTTACGCTTTCCTGCGCTGGGGGCAGACCGCTTTCGACAATTTCAGCGTCGTCCCGCCGAATACCGGCATCGTTCACCAGGTCAATCTCGAATTCCTTGGCCGCGTCGTGTTCCACAAGACCGCCGGTGACAAGTCGCTCGCCTATCCAGACACCGTCGTCGGTACCGATTCGCACACCACCATGATCAATGGCCTGGGCGTGCTCGGCTGGGGCGTGGGTGGCATCGAGGCGGAAGCCGCGATGTTGGGCCAGCCAGTGACCATGCTCATTCCGCAGGTCATCGGCTTCAAGATGAACGGTGCGATGAAGCCCGGCTGCACCGCCACGGATCTCGTGCTCACGGTCACCGAGATGTTGCGCAAGAAAGGCGTGGTCGACAAATTCGTCGAGTTCTTCGGCGACGGCCTCGCCAATCTGCCGCTCGCGGATCGCGCCACTATTGCCAATATGGCCCCCGAGTACGGCAGCACTTGCGGCATCTTCCCGATCGACGAAGAAACGCTGCGTTATCTCGAGTTGTCAGGCCGGCCGGCCGAGCAAATCGCATTGGTCGAGGCCTATGCCAAAGCTCAGGGCATGTGGCGCATCAACGGCGCCAGGCCCGCGGACTACACCGACGTGCTCGAGCTCGACCTCGCCACCGTGGAGCCCAGCCTTGCCGGGCCGAAGCGCCCGCAGGATCGCGTGCCGCTGTCGAAAGCCAAGAGCGTCTACCAGGCTGCACTCAAGGTCATGGCCGAAGAGCGCACGAAGAAAAACCCCACCGCCACGGGTCATGCGGAAATCCAGCTGGGCGGAAACCAGGTGGACATCCGCGACGGCGCGGTAACCATTGCCGCCATCACGAGCTGCACCAACACTTCCAATCCGTACGTGCTCATGGCCGCGGGCCTGCTCGCGCGCAATGCCGCGAAGCTCGGCCTCAAGTCGAAACCCTGGGTCAAAACCAGCCTGGCCCCCGGATCACGCGTGGTCACTGACTACCTGACCAAGGCCGGGTTGTTAGCGCCGCTCGAGTCGATCGGCTTCAATGTCGTCGGCTACGGCTGCACCACCTGCATTGGCAACTCCGGCCCCTTGAAGCCGGAAATTTCCGCGGGCATCAAGGCCGGCGACATCGTCGCCACCTCGGTGCTTTCGGGCAATCGCAATTTCGAAGGCCGCGTGCACCCCGAGATCAAGATGAACTTCCTGGCCTCGCCGCCGCTCGTGGTGGCGTATGCGCTCGCGGGCACCATGGACGTGGACCTTCAGACCGAGGTGCTGGGACACGACTCCGCGGGCAAACCCGTATTGCTGGCCAACATATGGCCCTCCGACAAGGAGGTCGCGGACGCGGTACATGCCACGATCACCTCCGCCATGTTCCAGAAGAGTTACGCCAATGTCTTCGCCGGCGATGCCAAC